>DBNX01000025.1:0-6729 GCA_002299465.1 Patescibacteria group bacterium UBA661 | reverse complement strand
AAAATACATCTGCTATAATTAGTCGGTGAAGCAGAAATTGTGGTGGTTGCCAACTACCGAAAATGATTATACGCCGCACATCCTACAAAAAACCGCCTTCTTCGGGATGTGTGCCTTAGTGTTTTTAACTTTTTTGGCGACCAATGTGCAGACTTGGTTATGGACTAATTCTAATTGGTTGGTGGGAACCGTTTTACCGGCGGTAATAGTTGAAGAAACCAATCGCGAACGCGAGTTGGGCAATCTAGCGGGTCTGCAAAGAAATACGTTGCTCGATCAGGCAGCAACTCTTAAGGCTGAGCATATGGCGACGGAAGGTTATTTCGCCCATTACAGTCCAGAAGGCACGTCGCCGTGGTATTGGTTTGATAAGGTTGGTTATAGTTATGCTAAAGCAGGAGAAAATCTGGCTGTTCATTTCGTAGATTCCCGAACCGTGGTGGCGGCGTGGATGGAATCGCCCACGCACCAGGCCAATATTATGAATAACCAATATTTGGAAATCGGAGTTGGTACGGCTGAAGGTGAGTACCAAGGGCACCGGACTATTTTTGTGGTACAACTTTTTGGCACGCCGGCGGCAGCCATCCAGCCGTACACACCAACACCAGCAGTCGAGCTGGTTAGTTCAGCATTGTCAGAAAAAGAGTCAGAAAAAGAAATCGAGCCGGTTGCAGTCGCGGTTACTGAGCGCATTTCTCCAAGGGAAGTTGCTGAAAAGCCAGTAATGGAGTCAAGAGTTGAGGACGCCTCACAAATTAAAGGGGAAGCATTATCAGATTCTGATCGTGCTGAGGATGTTTTGCCGGTAGTAGACTCATTTAAATCAACCGTTTCTGGGTTGGTGCCAATTACGCAACAAGCTTTCGCCGCTGAAGTTGCAACTAATGCCGGCTCCTCGGCTGTTAGCAAACTCTCCACTTCACCCAATACCGTGTTGCAGTATGTGTATTTTGTACTGGGACTGGTTATTGCTTTTTTACTCCTCGCTTCGCTGTTTGCTGGCTTGCGCTCTCATAAACCAGTGCAAGTATTCTATGGAGTAGCATTACTGCTTATAATGACGGGTCTTTTTTACCTCCATACTTTATTTACTAGCTCCGTGGCGATTGCGGCTAAAAATTTACCGTACTAGCTAAGGTGGATAGAATCCGAAGAGGGGTTATCTCTGCTTGTGGCTTGTTTGGGTAAGGTCAGTTTAATGTTAGGGTCGGTTGGTGTTGGTAGGATATTTTTGGTGAAGTAATTGGCGAGTTCTGTATAGACTCCTAATTTCATTTCGCTAGTTAGTGATAGTAATTCGGGGAAGCTCATAAAGCGCCACGCGTTGAATTCTTGGTCGGTGGCTAAAGATAAATCAATTTCGCAGTCTGGTTTAAGCTCGAGGAAGAACCAGCGGTGAACTTGTCCCAGGCAGTTAGTAGCAAAGCGTCGGCTGACAGTCGGCGGGTAGGCGTAGATAGTCCAGTGTGGATAGGGTAGGGAAGACAGGAAATTATCTGTGGTCAGTCCGGTTTCTTCTTCTAATTCTCGCCACAGCGTTTCTTCTGGGTTTTCGTCAGCATCCATACCACCCTGCTGTAGTTGCCAGACATTGGGCAAGTCAGTTCTGGCAAAGACAGCGATCTCGCCAGCTTGATTGTAAATAACGCTACCAGCACCGGGTCGAAAATAAGGACTTGTCATGCGGGTGTGAGTATAGCACAAAGATGTTGGTTTAACCTTTGGAGGTTGTTGGTTTATCGGTAATTTTTAGAGGAGAGAGAATGGCCGGACAAAGTTAGGTTATGAAAATAAAAGACAAACACCTCGGTTATTTAAGAATAAAAGACAATATGTCCGATATTGAGGTTGAGGGTTTTCCCAGGATGGGGAAGTGAAGCAGGGTTGCTGTGAGATTGTCTTTTAAGTGAGAAAAGCGCCGCGGCAAAGCCGCGGCGCTTTTCACATACTCACTATGTTCAACAACAAACCACACTGCCTGCTTTGAAGCTAAAGTAGCCAATAGAAATTTAGTCCTTTAAGACTGCAAAGGAATGGTCTTTGTTATCAGAGACAACAACCCCGCAGACTGATAAGCAGAGAATCAGAGACAGGTGGTGATGTTTTTTAAGACACCAAGAATTACACTTAACAGACGAACACGACTTAATCATTAACTAAGAGTACAGACTTCGCTCGTTTGTAGAGATTGTCATAGGGGTTGTGTGCTAGCTGCAGAACATATGGCTTTTTGGTTTTGCAATCTTGTAATTCAGCGAGAAAAAAGACAAGAGTACTTGATGTCCGACTGATAATTCGTCTGTAATGTACTTACTAAAACTATTATTTTAAGGATTTAATATCTAGCATTGTCTGACTTTAAGATAGTTATCAACAGACCGTATGAGACGACCAGTCTCTAAGCTTGCTATAATCTACCTTAGACGGTTAGAACAAATGCACGTAAAATTGGCTGAGCTTTTCAAAAAATTTTACTACCAGGCATTATCTCCACACGTTCTAACCGACTCCTGTTTAGCGTCGCTCTACACAGGAAAGATTAGTTATTTAAAATAATTTAAAAACATTTATGTTCGTAATCCCAACTCTTAATGTTGGCTTTACGCACCGGGTAGTCGCGATGCTCGTTGCGTGTGCTTTGGTGCTCTGGTCAGTCGGAGCGTATGCCACAACTGCACAAGCAGCTAACTTAATTAATGTCAGTAACACTTTGACTAATTCTAGTCCAAGTGCACTGTCTGGTCACCTGTTCAGCTTTACGATTCCAACCGGATCGACTCTAGCACCAGGTAACAATATCGTTATCAATTTCCCAGCCGGTTTCACCAATGTGAACACCGTCACGACGGGCAACTTAACAGTTCGTGTTAATGCTGGGGCGCCGATTGCGATAGGAGGTTTTTCCGCCACTGCCTCAAGCCTTACTTTTAACGGAGTAACTGCCACAGCTGGCCAAGTTGTAACAGTACAACTAGCTTCAGGTGTAGTCGGGAATCCTTCAGCTATTCAGTCCTACGAGTTCCTGATTACTACTGCCAACCCAACAAGCGATTCCGGACGAACCCGAGTGGCTATTGTAAACCTCGTAGTAGTGACCGCTGTTGTAAACACCACCTTTGACTTTGTGGTCTCGGGTACGGGAACAACGACAGCTGTTAACGGCACATCAACCACTGGCTCAACTACTGCCACCAGTATTCCGTTTGGCGTACTTAACCCCAATACGATTTACACGATGGCACAACGGTTGAGTGTTACCACTAACGCTGCTAACGGCTTTGCGGTAACAGTTCAACAGGATGGTAACTTGCGTTCATCAACTGGCGCTGATATTGACGGATTCATTGACGGCGCCTTTACAAATAGCCCAAGCACTTGGGTTACCCCGACTAACAGTATCACTAATGAAAATACGTGGGGTCACTGGGGTCTGACTTCAGATGACGCAGATCTTAATTCTAGTGAATTTACCACTGGCGGGGGCAATCGATGGGTCGCGGCAAGTACCACTCCACGTGTGATTTTCGCACACAACGATCCAGCTGATGGCACCACACAAAATATGGGTAGGGTGACAATTGGTTACCAGGTACAAATCACACCACTCCAGGAAGCGGGTGATGACTACCAAACCACACTGATGTACATTGCCACACCAGTTTTCTAAATAAGTCTGGTCTAGCAAAAAACCAAAACCGCACTTTGCAAAGTGCGGTTTTGGTTTTTGTTGATAACAGTCACCTGGTCCGGTTTTTTGAATGTTACAATCTTTCGATATGCATTGTATTCAAAGTTCTCGGTTTGTTTCGGCTGCTTTGCGGTTAGGATTGTTTATTTTGGCGATTATTTTTACTTCTGGTTTTTTTGCTAACAGCGTATTTGCCCAAGACACGGCGGGGGTAGGAATTACACCAGCGATGATTAACGAGCGTCTAGATCCTGGTGAGGTTCGGCAATTTACTGTTCAACTTACTAATTTGAGTACAGTCGATAAAACTTTTCATATATCAACACGGGACATTGTTGGTGCCAATGAACGAGTACCAATTTTTGCCAGGCCAACCAGCCAAAGAACCGGTTATGAATTATCAGAATGGATTACACTCGACCGAACAGAAGTGTTTATACCAGCCGCTGGTACAGAAGAACTAAGTTTTGTGATGTCTGTACCAATGTCAGCTTCGCCGGGTAGCCATTTTGGTGGTGTGATTATTTCCGTAGAACCACCAGAGATAGAAGAGAGTGGCGCCAGTATTGGCTATGAGGTGGCCAACATCATTCATATCCGAATCTCGGGTGAAGCGAATGATGCGGCGCGAATTCGTGAGTTTTCTACCAGCAGATTTATTTACGGTAAAACCGAAGTTGAATTTACTGCCCGGGTTGAAAACGAAGGCAATACTTTGGTAACACCGACTGGTCCGCTGGAAATCTTTAATATGTTTGGCGAACAAGTGGCGGTACTTCAATTTAATGAATCATTGGCGGGTGTCTATCCGAAGACTCCCTACAGCGACGGTATGAATACTTTTAGTTTAGTTTGGCAAGATGACGGTTTAGGTTTTGGTCGTTATGAGGCAATTTTGAGTTTGGTTTACGGTGACGAAGGTAGAAAAAATACTATTTCTAGCACTCTGAGTTTTTGGATTTTACCGATGAATATAATTCTCCCGGCCGTCGCTGTCTTGCTGACTCTACTCATCATTGTTTACGTAGCAGTGCGTTTATACATAAGACGATCTTTGGCAGTCTTTGCGGCTGGATCGACACGACGTTTGGTTCGTACTCGGCAACCAAATCAATTCCCGATTCTGCTTTTGTTCATCACCATGCTTACGGTGACAGCACTCTTCTTGATTGTGTTGCTACTGTTATTTGCTTAGAGTCGTCGTGTTAGAATAGTGGCAAGTATGAAACAACCACTTGCGCTCTCCCATTACCACAGTGCTTTGCGAATTGCGCTCTGTGTGATAGCCATAGTTTTGGTGTTTGATAGTGGCCTTATTGATAAAAGAACAACTACCCTTTCCAATGGAGCGATGGATTATTTAGCGTCCGCGGTGGGAGTGTACGTGGGGGTAGCGCCTAATGATGTCAATATACTGACAGCACGGATTACTGAACTTGAACAGGAGCTGGCAAGTAAAGACCGGGAGATCGCTGTTGGTCTAAATACTACCGCTGCGGGTGGTCAGAATTCAGGCACCTCAACTTTAATACTAAGCGTGATTTTGTTTATACTACTGGTGTTGATTGTGTTGAATTATGTACTGGACTATTTACGCGGTTCAAGAAACAATATCGTTAATAATTTTAGGTAGACTATTTTCAGGATAGTGGTGGTGAAGGTGCTTGTCAGCGGCGGAAACGGCGAAGCCGTTTCCGCCGCTGACAAACATACCGCGATTCTAAATTTTAGAGGAGCACCAGCTAGTCGCGTGGAGAGTTAAAAAATCACTGCCACGGGCACTTGTGCAAGAATGCCCTGATGAGCAGTTGCTAGGGGGTATAATAGAAGTATACATATTATATAGTATGTATGGGGATATGAGTTTAGTCGCCAAATCATGGTTGCTGTTTTTAGGCATAAGCGCTTTAGCGGTTTTATTTTTGTGGACTGATTCTGTGGCGGCTAGAAATATAAATCAGTTTAGCAACACGCTCTCAAATTCAGCTCCGCTAACTCCTTCCAATCACACTTTAGCCTTCACCCTCAACACTACTGTTTCCCCGGGCGGTTATTTTGAAATCACTCCACCGGCAGGTTTTGAAATAATCGCCACCAGTACTTTTACACCAGATCGTAATGTTGAATTGCGTGTTAATAATACAATTCGGGACGCTACTACTACCCAAGATGCGGTAAATGACATGGTCGAAATAATTCCCGGTTCCCCCGGTTTGATTCGTTACACTTTAAATACTACGCAAGGGATAAGTAGCGGGTCTCGATTAGAACTTAGGATAGGTAACCATACTTCTGAATCGTTAGTTTTTAGTGAGGAGTTTAGCACTACTACTGGCACAACTACTACGTATGCGGATGTGCCCGGCATAATCAACGCCGCTACCAATGGTACCCATCGTGTGGCACTAAGAGTCTTTGATGGTGGGCAGGTGGCAGCCGCGGATTTTGTGATTGCCCTGTTAGAACGAGTTGGGGTGGGACCGATTGACACAACTGAGTTAATACCACCACATCGTTTTAACGGTCAGCCAACAGGCGCGATAACTGGTGTAACTTTGAATGTCGAGATATTTTTAGAGACAGATGAGTTTGCTGTTTGTCGATACAGTCGGACACCAGATTTAGCTTTTTCTGATATACCAACCAGGTTCACAAACACTGGTTTAGTCTATCACTCAGCTGTAGTGCCGGTAACTCCAAACTCAACCCAAACTTTTTACGTACGCTGTATCGATGATGAGGGGAACTTTAACATCGATGACTACATAATTACTTTTACTGTCAGTGATATTCCAACTGGTACAGCAAACGAACAGGGTAACGTTCAAGGTGACGGCACAGGCACTGGGGATCAGGGGACTGGTGGCGGTGGTGGTGCCGGAGGACAGACAGGAGATGCTGATGGAGAAGCACCACTCTTAGGCGGGGGGGCGGGAACTGGTGGGGCAGGTGGCGGTGGTGGTGGCGGGGTAGGTAGAGACGACGGGGCTACGGCTGGGGGTGGGTTTGAAGCAACCGATGCGCCCTACCGAAGTGGG
>DBNX01000030.1 GCA_002299465.1 Patescibacteria group bacterium UBA661 | reverse complement strand
TTACCACTACCTGCTTCCATATACTTAATGAATAGAGGCTCGGTAGAAGTAGCTTGGGTTTCCACAAAACCAATGGTTGGTCGGGTAGTTAACTGGCGTAGTCTTGGTCTATCTAAATTGACGACCGGTTCCGCAATTTCTTCTGGAGTTTCTGGTGGTGTGACTACTGTGTCATCAATTTGCCCACCAATGTTCAGGTCGGCAAAATTAACCGGCGATCTTTGTCCGCTAAAAAGAAGCAAATAAACCAGAAGGGCTACTAGTAGAATGACTAGGATAACGCCGATGATGAGTAGATTTGTGGTTTTCATATTTTAATTAGTCGTTACAACAAAATCAGCGTTAGCACCCTGCAACACCTGAACAGTATCTCGTACGTGAAAGGAGATAGTTGACCGCGCTCCCATATTAAGGAGGGAAAAAGTAATTTCGTAGGGATTCAAAAACTGAAAAGGTTGTTCAACATTATCAATTTCCCACTCAGCTACGTTAGGATTGTTAAAAACTTCTAGATTTAGATGATAAGGTTCGGCGCGGACGGTCATGGTTGTGCCAGAGAGAACTAGATTTTCTGGGATGGCTCTTTCCCGCAATCCGTATAGGCTACTAGATTCATAGAAAATTAACTGTGGAGTATGAGCTGATACTTCAATTAGGCGACGAGCCACCACTTCACCAGTGGGTCTTTGTACTTCTAGGCTTAATGAGGAAAGACGACCGCGCGGCATAGTAAAAGACACTACGTTGCGACCACGAATCGCACCCCCCTCAAGGGTATTTCCGTTGACACGCCAGGTATAAATATAGTTACCAGCTTGACTCGGATCACCATTCACTAGGGCGGTGGCATTAATAGTACTACCAAAAGATGGTAGTGGGCGTCCTTGGTAAAAGGCGGGGGTGCGGGTTTGAGGTTCGATTATAATGTCTAGGTAAGCTGGAGATAGGGTATTTTCTACTTCCATGGTGGTACCATTGGCTAAGTTTAGTAGAGCAGAAACAGTAATTGACTCACCGGCGCCGGGGCTTGTTAGTTCAAGGCGACGAAGGTTTTGTTTATCGGCAAACGCCTCCCCATTTATAAACCAGCGGATATTTGTAACTTGCACTGGCAGAGAATGATCATTAAGGGTCGCGGTAAAGTTGGCGTTTGGTTGTGGAAAGGGTGGGTTAAAATCAATGTTTAAAACTTCCTTATTAAAAATCGGTGGAGGTGTAGCCTGAGCAAAAACCATTACTGGAATAAACAGTAGACTAAAAATTAAAATAGAGATTTTTTGCATAAGTTACTTTGTTTATTCTAACAGATTTTTATTGCTCAGATGACTAGATGTGCGTTTTTAGCGTGGATATCGCCAAACAGCAAACATCCAAAGAAAAGCCCAAGGGAGAAGATTAGCAAAAGGCGTGGCGTACCCGATTATTGCTAATAAAAATAGTCCTATTTTTAAACCAGCTCCTTCACCAGAGAACGGTTTTAGTAAGCTAAGAGTGTATTGCAAATACAGAGCCAGTAAAGAAAGGGCGCCAATTCCTAAAATTAAAACAAAAGCAATCATATACAAAGGCAAGGCGATGTCGGCCAGACCAATACCAGTCGCCCTTTCTATAATCGCTAAAGCACCTCTTGAGATATTAGAAACAACCCAGCTTACACTACGCGAGAACCAACCAGCTTCTTCGTTGGGGTTATGGGTTATTACGTTATCAATAAAACCCACAACTCCCAGAACAACAATAGAGATGATGGCTAGAGGTATTTGAAAAAATAACCATAATTTAGTCATCCAAGCAAACGCCATAATATTCACCTGCGTAGCCTTTGCTCGACCAGTATGTTCTTTAAGAGTTTTTTTTGCTTGAATTTGCTTTTGCATTAGGGCGCGGCGGCGTTGCAACAAATTAATTCTATTGATCTGTTGACTTTGTTGCTGTTGAGCATCGTTATTCAGTTTTTCGGCTCGGGCAATTTTTTCCTCTCTTCTGGCTTGTAAAGTAGGTCGAGTATTAGGTTCGCCACCAACCCCAGTCGGTTGTAGCATTTTATCCTGATAGGCAGTTTTTTGGTATTGTTCGTGTGTCGGGGCGTGGTAATCATCAGTCTCTGCCTCATTCAGATAAGAGAAATCCGCCAGACGTTTCCTGCGCAGAGAACCGGGTCGTTCCGGGAAATCTTTTTGCTGAGGCGTTGCCATAAGCTAATTGTAACATTAGCTAACCACGAGAAGCCTGGAGTTCCGCCCGGGCTTGTTGAATTTGCATAAGTTGTGAAGGGTCGGAGGTGATAATCTGATCCTCAGTATAGGAAGCGATGACTTTAATTGCCACATGTTTTAGACCGACGAAGAAAATTCCCTCCCCCACTCCCGATTCCAACAGTAGATACTTTTCTTGATCAGTCAGGTTAAAAGTTTTTTGAATATTATCAATGGCGGTGGGAGATTGTTTCATTAGAAATTGGATGGAGGAGTTGGTGATCATTGGTATACCAAAAGGAGACCGCAGAAAGTCATCCACATCCTGAGTGATGGTGGCAATGCCAAGATAGTACTTACGACCGCGTTTAGCTAGACTGAAGAGAAAAGAAGCGGTGTCTTCTGATTTCATCA
Source organism: Patescibacteria group bacterium UBA661 (assembly GCA_002299465.1). Lineage (GTDB taxonomy): Bacteria > Patescibacteriota > Minisyncoccia > Phycocordibacterales > UBA918 > OLB19. The sequence continues at coordinate 21,205 of DBNX01000030.1, read as the reverse complement.
TCCACCACGCTTCGTCTATAACTAATAATCGCTTGACCATACGTCGCCGTACCGCTCCCCAAATAAAGTTGGTGATGATGTACATGGCGATAGTCTTAAGCTCGTCTTCCATATCACGCAAGGAAAACACCACAAACTTTTGGTTGATATCGACGTTGGTGGGCTTGTTCATAAAGCCTGCCCAAGTGCCTGAGGTGTATTTTTGCAACCGAACAATCAAGGAGGTGCTACCATCCATACCCGCCAGCACCATTTCAAAGTCGGTGAGGAGAGGTGGTTCTTGAGCGGAAAAATCAGTATCGCCACTAATATCCTTAAGGGCGTAGGTTTCTTGGATAGCGAGGTCAAGGACAGTTTCTTCTTCTGGGGTAAGCCCACCAAGCATTAGTCGGAATAAGCCAATCAGTCCGATGATATGAGTTCGTAGAATATCGCGAGGGTTTTCATCAGCCTGGGGGGGTGGTAAATCAAAAGGATTAATGTGGTGGTCGGAGGAAAGAGAGATGTTGAAAAATCTACCACCCGTGGCTTCGGCTAGATACTCATACTCTCGTTCTGGGTCAAGAACGATAACCTCCGTACCAAACATCAGCGACCGTAAAATTTCTAGTTTTAAGCCGTAGGATTTACCAGCGCCCGAGGTGGCAAAAGTTACGGAGTTGTAGTTGGTAAGGGTAAAGCGGTCAAATAATACCAAGGAAGAATTGTGGCGGTTAATCCCATAAAGAATACCGGTATCGGAAGTGAGATCGAAAGACGTAAAAGGAAAGAAACTGGAGAGCGGCTCCGAGTTGAACTTACTGTGAACCAGCAACTCATCTTGACCAGTCGGCAACACACTGCGAATACCTTGTTCTTGTTGAAACAAAGCCGGCTTTACATAAACGAGTTTAGCATCCAACATTCCCTTAATGGTGCTTTCTAATTTAGTAATCTCACTTTCATCCTTACCATAAACAGTGATGTACAGACCAACGCTAAATAATTTTTCCTCGGCCTGCATCAGTTTGTCACGAAGTTCTTCCAGGTTGCGGAAAGCGGCCTCTAGTTGGGGGTCACGCACTTCCCCGCGTTCTTCTTTGATATTAATTTGGCTTTGCACCTCAGCTACTTTCTTTTGGAATTTTTTAAGAGTCTCAGCGGTGTCGATGGGGTGAATATAAATGGCGACATCTAATTCTTTTTCCATATTTATCACCGACTCCAACCAACCTTCGGTGAGGTAGCGCGGATAAGCTACGGCATACATAGTGCGCGAATGGATTCCGCTTAAATTAAGACTGCGGGGGGTGATGTCAATGGCGGCGGGCGATATCACATCAATTAGCGTCATCAGCTCGTCGCTGAGGTCGCTGTTTTTTTTGCCGGCGGTAAGTGAGTCAAAGAATCCCATAGTGTAAGTTTAATTGGTACGCGTGGGGGCATTACCAACAGCGTCCATTGGGTTATAGATGTGATAAAAAAGCTCAACCAAATCAGCTTCTTTGAGCTGAACAGTACGCACGCCAGCACTTGATAAGCCGCTGGTAACAAGGGCAACCCGTTGCTCTAATTGGGTGCGATTTTCTTCAAATTGTTGCTCGGCAGGGAGGGTGTTGGTGGCTTTGGTGGAGCCGGTAAAAAGTGAGGTTATGCCGCGAGTAATATTTACGGGCGTGGGAGAATAGGGTACTACCACGTAGAAATTTTTGCTCATAATATCTACCTCCGCGTTAAAAGTGCGGATGAATTCTATGTATTCGCGCAACTGTACACGCATTAAATCATTATCCTGATTGGCTTCACGAGTGGCTAGGATTTGTAGGTAGGGCTCGATGTTAAGGCGGCGTGATTGCACGTAGATTTGTAGGGAAAAATCCAGGGTGTTAATAAAAGTTTGAAATTGTTGCAAGATAGCCTCCTGCTCGTCGGTGGATTTTAGGGCGAAGTTTACAGAGGAAGCTAAAAGAATTGAACAGAGCTGACCACCCTTAAGAATAATTACCCCATCTCTAATATCTTTGATGGTGACAAATTCTTGGGTAGCGGCTGAGGTTTTTTTGGGCATATGATTTTATTTACTCAGTTTTTTGCATAGCCTCTAGCTCCAAACGGCGAGCTAGAGGCATGGTGGTTTGGGTGTCGATGGACATTTTTGCGCTAGGGAGTTCTTTGGTTTTTTCCAAAAGCAATTTTTTGTTGCTTTTGTAGACGACATCGCGTTTTTGTTGCCAGATGTAGAACTTGACACTTTTTGTGTAGTTGATAATTGCTTCCAGAAAAAAAGAAAAAGGGCGATTGTTTACTGGATAGAAAGCCAGGGCGCCACCGAGGAGTCCCAGCGGTAAACCAATTAGTACGCCACCAAGAAAGCCAAAAGTTAAGAATGAAGTAACTAATATCCCCAGTCCACCACCCAGGTAAAGAAACTGACGCCAAGTTAAGGGCCCAAATATTTTATCTTCGATATCTATGAACTGAGGAACTTCAAAACGCATACGCCTATTATACACACTGAAGGCGTTAGCGTCCTGGATAAATCAAGAGCTATCCACAAGAGAGATGGGGCGTTTGTTTTTTTAAGACGAGTCAATAGAAGCTGAATTAATAAAAGAGTGTATCTCTGCGGTTGTGCTCTTCGAGCACAACCGCAGAGATAGCACACACAACATTCTAAAACACACCCCTATCTGGAATTGATAGGGGTGTGTTTTTACTCAGTCTCCCAACGGACAGATCTGGTTTGTGTTGGTGGAATGGGTGGTGACGGAGCTTGGTAAATTGGCGGTGTGGGCGGCTGGGGTGTGGGTGCTGGGGGTCGGGGCGGCGGCGGAAGCGGTGATACTGGTTCTCCCCTACCTTCGCGCAGAATAGCCGCTTGAGTGGAAGAGTAGACTGGCTCGGAGGGGGCAGAGTAAGTGGCTTTGTCGCTGGCTATGGTGCGGACAGGCGAAATAGAAAGAGAGTCTAGTTTTTTTTCTGCCAGCTCCACTTCGGCACTCTGACGCTGGGCGTCTGAGTACTCAAACAAACAAGAATCAAGTGCTGTCACTATCGCCTGCGCTTGAGCTAGGGGGAGTTGTTTTGAGAGGAGGAAATTTAAGGTCTCGGTTTCGTCAGAAAGACCAAGGATTTTGTTGGTAGTTAAGACGATAATTTCAGGCTGTAGTTCTGGAGGTATAGAGTACTCAGAGATAATTTTCTGCACACACTGCGGTATAACCGTGGAGTCAACAAGAGCTTTAACAAACTCATTGGCTTGCGCATAAGCGGTTTGGAATTTTTCCCAGTCGTAGGTAATTGGCATAGTTTCACTAAATTAAAGGATCTAGACCAAAACCAATTCCGTAAGTGTTTTTGTCTCTCCAGTTAGCCCAAGCAGCTCTCTTACCAGAACTCAAAGGAAGACCTGTCAGATATCTATTTAAGTTCCTGACAATAGTAGCCTGGTCTACATCTGAAACACCACCATTTCGCAAACGCTCCTCCAAAGCTTGTGGAGTTATATGTTCAGCCATGTTTGGTTCTGTAAACACCTCAACTGGCAATTTACCAGCCTCCTTCACGTTTTGCCTCATCATATCCTCACGCGGCTTCGTTACTGTGGCATCAACTGGTGTGTATGTTGTTCTTCCCCCGATTGTTGACTTGGTGGCAACGGTGCTGCCGGCTTGAGCGATAGACACCCGTGCCTCCTTTCGAGCATCTTTCATTAGTTTAATCTGCTGGGCGCTATAAGCACCAGATTTTTCAAAGTGTTCCAAATCAGAATCACTAAGATGAGCAGCCACATGAGTATTGGTAAGTTTATCAAACCCAAGGTTTTCTTTCTCAGAAAGAGTCATATTCTTCATCGCTTTACCCATATTTTCAATAGCCTTGGTAATGTCTTCAGCTGTTTTTGTGGTACCTGACATAGCCTCGTCTAGAGTTTCTAGGCCAGCTGTGAAGTCCTCGGCACGCTGATTTTCAGCAGTAGTTTGGGCAATACGAGCTTGTACACCTCGCCCATATTTTTCCTCAGCTTGCTTGGTGGTACCGGTACCAAGCTGAGCCTCTTCCATTGACTTAAAGGCGGCTTGAGCGCGGCGATCAACATAATTTGTTTTTGCTAGAGAGCTCGCCGCTCTAGAGATGATACCAGCACCAGCCGCAGGTGTCTTTGTTTGATAATTTTCGAATTTCTTACGCGACCACTCACCAAGGGTATTCACTCGGTTGCGAGCGGCTCCGGCTACTCCACGACCAGCGGCCCGACCAGCCGCCCGCGGTAAGTAAGTTCCAACCGCGAGCCCAGTAACAAAACCTTTTTTAACACCACTCCGCACCTTAGACACCATTTTATCTTGTAGCGAACCTACAGCTCCCGCCCCAACGCTGCTTAATTTCTGAGCCATGATAATCGAAGCAACGAGAAAGATGGCAGTGAGTACAAAGGGCGGTATTACTTGAACAAAGGTAGCCCCCCCACCCGGACCAAAGATACTCTGCATGCCGGGGTGTTGTCCCCCGGTGAGGGAAAAAGTAGACAATATTTGATGAGAAAAATAAAGCATCAGAAGATAGACTGGTGCCACAAACGCTCGACTGAGAAAACCTGTCCAATATTGGCTAGTTATGTTGGCGAGAGAGGGAAATACCCACCCGAGGAACATTAGGGGAGAGAAAAGCATATACAGGTTGAGGGCAACAAAGCGAATGATAAGAAGCAAGGCGCCGGCAATAAACACAAAAGCGGCAATTATGTAGAGAAACATTGAGCCGAAAATGAAGCCGAGCCCTGCTCCTCCGCTCATGGTCCTCATATTTTCTATGTTACCCCCCAGATTCCAGATGTTATTGAGCCCCAGTAGCTGCATAAAGGAACCAGATATCTGCACCTGACCGTTAACTGTAGGAAAGCCTAGAGCAATTTGTTCAGCTGCAACGTTTGCGAAGTCAATGATTACTTTCGTAATTAGTAAACTGAAATTGACAAGGAGAGCGGCGATGATAAGAGTGATTAAATTACGTTTGGTGCTAGGATTATTGCTGTCAAAGATCATCTTTAGACCAATAAAAACCAGTCCAAAAATAAAGCCGAGATTAAAGATGTCCCGCACCATAACCCACAGGCGATCGATCGTGTAACCAAGTCCTGTCGGACCCGTGTAGATTCCGCCGAAACCAATAACCATAGTGTTGACAGCATAGTCAAGAAGCATTCCGCCAAACCACACCATCCAACCAAAGAGAACATTTACTACCTGCATCAATATCCCATTTAGGATTGAGGCAGAGGCCACGTTGCTAGGAATGGTCAATACCAACAACGACAGCAGCGCAACCGCCAGGATGGTTTTTTGTTTGGTTTGTATTACACGCAAAGCAGTCATTGTTTTGTTGGTTAATTATATGATTCTAGACCAGGAATCCACCAGTGTCCCAGCCTCAGTTGAGGTGTGTATAGGCAACGAGAGGAAGGTGTTAGATATATTTTGGAGCATAGTTTGGTTGTTATTGGCTAGATTTAATTCCGATATAAGATTATCTAGCTCAAGGATGTTGCTGCTTATTCTAGGAAGTAGCCTATTTTGAATATCATCAGCGGCTGTCGTGGCATTATTACGAGAAGTAGCATCTTGAGTGGGGTCAGCGGCGTGTGTTCGAAGACGAGGGAGAAAGCTGTTGGCATCATTAAGAAGTTGTTGTTCAATTGCTCGCGCGCTTGTTAAGCTGTTACGAAGAGTGCTTTCGTTAATAGTGCCTACTACGGGACCGGTCGCTCCAGTAGTTTGTTGCTGTAGCAAACTATTCCAGAAATTAATTTGACCATCTACCACCGAATCGTTGTGGGTTGGTATTGCTGATAGCCTAGTTGCTATGTCTTGGATTGCGATTGGGTCACCAGCGGCGGCGTTTATATTTGCGGCTAAGGCGTTTAGATTAGCAATATTGTTGTTTATTGTTGGAATTAAAGAACTGATTCCAAGGGCCGCAGCGCCGGCGGCGTTACGTGGTCCAGGTGGGTTATTTGCATCGTTTGAATAATCGGTAAGGCGGGTAAGAAAGATGTTGGCCTCGTTAAGATAACGTTGTTCGGTAGCAAGAGCACTGGTAATGTTCGTCCTAAGTACAGCTGGGTCGGTTGTCATGAGTTCGGCTGTTAGTCGATCGGTAAAAGGAGTACCGCCAATAGGTCGAGTGAAGCCAGTACCTGGAGAAAGTCCGAGTAGTCCAGCCGAACCAGTAATGGCTTGTTGTGCGAGTTCAGCAAATAAAGCTCCTAGTATTTCGTTAAACTCGTCTGCTTCAATTAAAGAACGGGTTCCGGCAGAAGTTTGGAAAGTCAGAGCCTCGTTGATTACCTTACCAGGCGTGGTGATGCTGCAGTTTTCATTGGGGCCATACGGACTCTCGACAAACTCACAGACTTTAGCAGAAAGGAAGCCATCACCAAAATTAATTTCTGCCAACTGTTCATTTCTGGCCTCTAGAGTAAGAGCATCGGCCTGAGCTTGAGCTTCAAGAAAGCTGCCTTGGGGGGTGTATTTTTCAGGATTGGTTGTTACTTGTAGCCAAGTGTCCCAACCAGTCTTATTCAAGCCAGGGATACTACTTGGAACTGAGTCAGTGAAAGCACGGGAGCCGTCGATAAAACTCTCAAGATCGTAAACGGCCCCACTTAAATTGCAGGAAGTCGGAGCTGGTCTGCCGCTCACCCCGCTTCCACCACCGCCAGCGGAAGACGTGCGTATATTTTCGTAGTAGTGGGCTAGCGCTATGCGAACATCCAGTTTGAAGGGGTCGCAGACGAAAGAAAGCGGGCTATCGAGTTGGCGTAAGTAAGAGTCAAAAGCACGATCCGATGCCTGCGTCAGAGTTTGTTGTAAATTAGTAACAAAAGCTGGGCTGCCCTGAAAACCAGAATTAACCCAGTTAATGATGCTGGATGTCATTTGTGAAACAGTCGTCTTGGCCAAGGACCAGGCAAGACCATCGAGTACAAATTCCTTCTTTTGCAAGAGACCGGTCATGGCTGAGGTTATTGTGTTGGCTATAGCACTAGTCTGTTGTATACCTCTTTGAGCAGCGAGAACAATGTTGTTTAATATTTGGGTTGGTTCCGTAGCCCGCCAAGCATCGACCGCTTTAGGGGTATGAATTTGGGGAGTGTAGAGGGCGACAAAGGCGAAGAATAACACGAAAGTGAACAAGGCAATTTTTTCAAAAATGGTACGGATTGGTTTCATAATAAAAAATAATAAATTTTAAAGGCCTTCAAGCTCGATACCCATCAGTGCAATAACAGGATCACCAGCCACGAAGACAGCCGAATGCGGGCGAAGAGCATCATAAATGTTGGCTAGAGCTAATCCCAAACCCTGGACATCTTCTTCGTAACGCCTCAGGCGAACCAGGGAAGCTAGTGGGTCAACTTCGGCTTCGGCCATACTAGCGATATTTAGATAAAGAGCATTGTAAACATTAATAAGATCAAGATGGGGTCGAGCAAATTGTGGTGGAACAACTAAAGCCAGGGTGGCGTCTCGGTAATTTTTATACATAGAGGCAAGAGCACGAAGGTTTCTGGTGTTATCAACAGCGCCTTGGCTAGTAACTTGATTAAAAAGCAAATCCAGCTCACCCTCTAGCCCGTGTACATTGTATCTAAAAACAATCTCAGCCAGGGCGTTACCGTAGGTACGGATAGCATCATTACTGGTATCAACACCCAATCTGATATCACGGATATCATAGATGTCATCAGTAATGGCGGTGCTTCTAATTTCAGCAACATTTTCTTGCAATATCTGCTCAGTGGTTTTGGCTACCGGACCACCGATTTTAACGCGGAGCATATCTTCTACCAGCGAAACGCCCAGTCTGCCAGTTAAAGTAGTGGGCGGGACATAATTGGAAATAGCATCTTCATCGATAGTGATGGCGGGGGTGGTGATAAATTGATCGCGCCAATCTCCTACTCCGTCACCGTCAGAATCTTTTATCGGGATTGGGGTGCGTACAGGAGCAGCTTCTACCATGGCTGCGCCTGGAGCTGGGGGTGCTAATCGGGGTTCGCCAAAGTTCGTCAAAGTGTAGGTACCGCCCACTAAGGCAAAGCCAATTAGAAACGAACCCAAAATTTTCGGATTACGTAAATAGTCCATGCTATTTAGTATAACAGCTGGCGAAGTTGTCGATAGCGAGTTGTATACAATTTTTGTTGATAAAAATCGCCTGAGCCGAGTGGTGTTAACCTGGCCCAGACTTTCTCTTTTGGTCTAGTGCCGTAGCCAAGTTTAGCCATTGAGCAAGCGACAGGTCTTCCCCGCGGACGTTAAGGGGTAGAGCCAAGGACGTAAAGATTTCAATTAATGAAGGTCGTTCATAGAGGTCACTAAGACAGCCCAGCAGTTGTTTGCGTCGTTTGCCAAGACCAGCGTGGGTAAGGGTGAAGAAAAATTCGCTAGATACACCAGCTAGACGTTCGCGATTGATGTTGTAAATAGCCAAAATCGCCGAATCGACTTGGGGGACTGGCGAAAAATGACCGCGGCTGACAGTTTTAATGTACTTAGGATCGCCAAACACCCGTACCGACAGTGAGAGCAATGATGACTTTGGGTCGCGAACAATGCGTTCCACCAATTCTTTCTGTAAGAGCAAGGCTATGGTGTGGGGCTGGGTAGTAGAGTCAAGTAATTGGCGTAAAATAAGGCCAGATAGGTAATAAGGAATATTAGCTACCACCGAAAACTGTTGGTCGCTAAGACCAAGCTGGGCAAAATCTAAAACCCGAGCATCACCGTGGTGGAGAATTAGTTGCTGGTCGGCAAGAGCCGCGGCAAAATTAGTTTTGAGATAATCAAGCGCCCGCAAATCAGCCTCAATGGCCACCACGCGTACGCCGTAATTCAGTAATTCCTTGGTCAGGACACCAGTGCCGGGACCAATCTCCAGCACGGTTTGACCCGGGACTAAATTGGCGGCGGTACACAGCCACCCCGGCACCACGGGACTGGTTAAAAAGTTTTGCCCCAAAGATTTCTTTTTTGTGAATAATTCCGGTTTATCTTTAGCCATACGTTAAGAAGTAAAGTACCGCGCTGGCTTAAATTAGTCCACTCCCCTATTTAGCACAAGCAAACTAATCAAGGAAAATTGTTGTCTCGTAGCCAGAGTTACCACGCCCAGCGGGATTTTCGTTTTGAATATGTTCACGACTAATTTCGTTGAGGAAAGAAGACGGCACGTTGACGCGCTGGCTACCGTAAATGGTGCGTAAGTGAGCGTAGGTTAAATAAATCTTGGTAGAGGCTCGCGTTAGAGCGACATAAAAAAGCCGCCGCTCTTCCTCTTGGTCAATGGTGGCGTCATCCAGTCTTTCGTGTGGAAATAAGCCCTCTTCCAGTCCGGTAATGAAAACTACAGGAAACTCCAAGCCCTTGGCGGCATGAATTGTCATCAGGCGGGCAGCGTCTAGTTCAGTTTTGTCTTTTAGTTCATCCTGATCACTCTGGAGGGCGGCGATTTCTAATAATTGCTCTACACCCACCTCTGGATCAAGCTCATCGTAACGACTAGCGAGAGTAACTAATTCGCGCAAGTTCTCAAGCCGAGAGAGGTCGTCTTCGGTACCTGATTTTTTTAGTTCTGCTTCAATCCCAGTGCGTTTGATGATGAAGGTAATAGTTTCTGATAATGGTTTGGTGCGAGCTGCGGCGGCAATGTCTTGCATCATGGTATCGAAGCGACTAACCTTTTCGAGGGTGGCACCAACTAACTCCCCCCGCCTCCCCTCAAGGATTTTAAGTAGAGTCACTTTACCAATTCCCCGCGCCGGTTCGTTAATTATTCTGGCTAAGTCAGTTAAGCTACTGGGATTTAGAGCTAAGCGCAAATACGACAAGGCGTCCTTTATTTCTTTTCGGTCATAAAATTTCGTACCGAGTAGCTGGTAAGGTACGCCTTGATTCAAAAAAGCTTCTTCCAGAGCGCGGGATTGAAAGTTGGTGCGGTAGAGCACCGCCACTTCGCTGGGTTTGCGACCGTCAGCAATCAGCTGTTTGGTGGTAAGAGCGATGTACTCAGCTTCATCTGTCCCCGTCATGGCTACGTAAAGACTAATTGGCTCCCCGGCCTCATTACTAGTGTAAGCAACTTTAGGAATGCGGTTTTTATTTTTGGCAATGACTTCGTTGGCAACAGCGATAATGGTTTGGGTGGAGCGGTAATTTTCTTCCAAAATAATAGTACGGGCGTTGCTGAAATTACGTTCAAATTGCAAGACATTTTTTATATTAGCGCCGCGCCAGGAATAAATGTTTTGGTCGATGTCACCAACTACACAAATATTCTTGGCGGGACCACACAAGCTTTGAGCAATAGCAAACTGCACTTCGTTAGTGTCTTGGTACTCATCAATATGAAGATGGGTGTAGCGTTTTTGGAGAGTCTCGCGGATGGCTTCGTTTTCCCGAAGGAGGGCTAAGGGTCTTAGTAGCAAATCGTCAAAATCAAGTGCTTTCTCAGCGTGGAGGATTTTTTCGTAATTTTCCCAGACTTTAGCCGCGACTTGGTCGGGGAAAGTTTCGGCAGTTTGACTAAAGTCGGAGCACTTGAGCCCGTCCCCTTTAGCCCGGGAGAGGCGTGCTAAAAGTTTCTTTGGTTCAAAATCCTTGGGGTTGTAACCGGCGGTTTCCAGGGCTTGTTTAACAGCCCGCAGACTGTCGGAGCGATCGTAAATAACAAAATGTCTAGGTAAACCAAGATGGTTGTGAAATTCTTTCAGGAGACGCACACCCAAGGCGTGAAAAGTTGTGACGGTGGGATAAGCATCAATGACAGACCGTTCGCTCGGGGGGTATTTATGAATCAAGGATTGCACGCGTTCGCGCATTTCACGGGCGGCTTTGTTGGTAAAAGTTACCGCCAAAATGTTTTCGGGGTGTACCCCGGAGTGGATTAGGTGGACTATGCGGTGAGTAATGACTCGGGTTTTGCCCGAACCAGCCCCCGCCAGAATAAGGAGAGGACCGTTGGTTTGCAGTACAGCATCTGTCTGGGCGGCGTTGAGTCCGGTTAAGTAGGGTCTGTCTAAGCTCATAGTTAGACACTATAGCACGAACCAAATAATGGGGCGGTTTAAATTAGCCCTAATTTTGAAAAGAATGTCAATGGCAAAATTACCATTCTAAATTGGCGCTAATTTAGCCTAGTTATGGGAAAGCGAGAGAAATGTGTATTCGTCAATTGCGCTGTCGGTTTGGTTCGGTACAATTTAGCTCGCACCAAATAAATTACCGAGTTTGGGCGCAGTTGTTAAAAGTAGCAAGTTGGCGCTTTTTGTTTCCGAAAAGTTCCCGTAGTGTCAGAAAAGCGGTGAGTCCATAAGAAATTATCTATTCAACCTATCAGTAAAGAAACTGGTCATAAACAAAACGAAAGCAATCTTGACCAGGTAACAGAAAACACAGAAAAAGCTCTCCCCCAGCATTGGAACAAATTGGAGTGGGCGGTATTTTTTGTGATTGTGGCGATTCCGATTACTTTGCACGCGGGCTGGTTTAGTGCGAGCGAGGAAGAAAAAATTGATTTGGCACCAGAAATACTGCTCACTTCCTCGATTCTTGATGTGCCAGTCTTATCAGCGTTAAAGCAACCCAATCCCCAGGGTTTTCGAGGTGGAGCGGAAGTTCATATTAATGAAGATGCTTTAGTGTCAGTGGGTCCGGTCGGGGAAGATGTTATTGCTGCTTCGCGGACAACGGGGGGTGAGATTAGTGTTTATACAGTCAGAGCCGGAGATACGCTTTCGCACATTGCTGAGATGTACGGCGTAACGGCTAATACCATTTTATGGGCTAATGATTTACCGCGGGCGACGGCAATTAAGGAAGGACAAACCTTAATTATTTTGCCAGTAGCCGGCGTTCAACATACGGTTAGAAGGGGCGATACAATAAGTGCTATTGCCAGAACCTACAATGGAGACGCTACGGAAATTATGGCGTACAATCAGCTAAGCTCTGATAGTGATTTGGTGGTAGGCGAAAAGATTGTGGTGCCGGGTGGAATAATTAGATCAGCACCGCCAGTGCGCGCTAACAATACGCGTGGCGTGGGACGCGGAGTGGCTAGCGGTTGGTTGGCTCACCCTGTGCCGGGGGCGATCAAGACCCAAGGCATACACGGCTTTAACGGCGTTGATTTGGCAGCTCCAGTCGGTACGCCAGTGCGTGCGGCCAGTGCGGGGGAAGTAATTGTTTCGCGCAGTTCGGGCTGGAATGGTGGCTTTGGTCAGTACATTGTGGTGAGACACGGTAATGGTGTGCAGACTTTGTACGCTCACTTATCTCGCAACGATGTTGGTGTCGGTGCCTATGTGTCGCAGGGACAAGTGATTGGGGCCGTGGGTAACACCGGACGTTCAACGGGACCCCACTTACACTTTGAGGTACGCGGAGCCATTAATCCATTTTAAAGGAGGGCTATTTTGGGGGCTGTAAAAAACCGCCAGCTGGCGGTTTTTTACAGCCCCGGCGGTACCCGATACTGCAAGGCCTCGAGAACGTGTGCTTCACCGATCTCTTCGGCTCCCGCTAGGTCAGCGATAGTCTGAGAAACTTTTACCAGACGATGGTAACTACGCGGTGAGAGATTAAGTCTAGTCGCAGAGAGGCGCAAAAGTTCCTCCACGGGTTTGTTTAAAGTTACACAGTCGGTTAAGTCGCGGCTGGTCATGGCGGCGTTGGTGGTGATGCCGCGCGTACGGAAGCGATTTGTTTGCTTCGCTCTGGCTTCGCTAATCTGCGCTCTTGCCAGAGCCGTTTCGTCTTTTTGGGAAGGTAATTTCTGTAAGGTTTCGTAGTCGATATGAGGTACTTCTACCCACAAGTCAATTCGATCCAAGATCGGACCAGAAACTTTGCCTTTGTAAGTTTCGGTCAGGGCACGCATCAGGTCGGTGCGACCATCCTCTTGTCCGCGGTAAGGGTTGAGGGCGGCGATGAGTACAAAATCAGCCGGAAAGATAGCCGAACCCTGGACGCGAGCGATACTCACTACTTTATCTTCGAGGGGTTGACGCAGTGCATCAAGGCTGCGTCTTTCAAATTCTGGAAACTCGTCCATAAAGAGTACACCGCGGTGGGCTAAAGTCACCTCGCCCGGCTTGGGGTTTGTCCCGCCGCCGACCAAAGCGGTGTGGGAGGCGGTGTGGTGCGGGGCGCGGAAAGGCGGGTTGGTGGTAATCTTAAAGACGGGCTGCTGGAGCGAGTGAATAGCAATAACCTCCAATACCTCCGCGCGAGTTAGGGGCGGCAAGAGACTTTGAAAAGCCCGCGCCAGCATAGTTTTGCCAGTACCCGGTGGTCCTACCAGAATCACATTATGGCGACCAGTGGCGGCAATGATAAGGGCGCGTTTGGCAGTTTCTTGTCCACGAATGTCTTCTAAGAGCACCCGACTGTCACTCCACTCTTCTTTAAATTCAGTGACTGGTTGTACGGAAAGACGCTGGGGGGCTTCGGGTTGATTGGTGAGGTGGGCGATGACTTCTTGGAGAGTCGTAGCAGAGTAAATGGTGGCCTCGGCAACGAGAGCGGCCTCAGTGGCGTTGGCGGCCGGAACAATAATTTCTTGGTAGCCAGCGGCTACCGCCGCCTGGACAACATTAAGCACTCCCCGCACTGGTCTGAGAGTGCCATCAAGAGCCAGCTCGCCAATGAGGATAGTTTGGCTGGTAGTTGTCAATTCTCCACACGCGATGAGGTAAGCGATAGCAATTGGCAAATCAAACAAAGGCCCTTCTTTTTTCAGGTCGGCCGGCGAAAGCGAAATGGTGATTTTATGATTCTGGCTTTTCGGGGAATGGTACCCGCTGTGTTTGATGGCACTACTGACGCGGTCGCGGGCTTCTTCTACTGCTTTGCCGGCCAGTCCCACAACTGTAAATGAATATAGTCCGTTAGAGACATCAGCATCAACAGTGACAAGCGTGCCAGAGAGAACGTGGGGTTGGACAGTGTAAACTCTAGCAACACTCATCGTGTTAAAGGGGTAGATTAACCTCTTCCCCGAGGTGCGCTTTACAAGTACGAGCGGTGGGTTTGATTGACAAGCGATCGGCTTCAATCGGCAGGCCAGAGATTTCACATAACCCAAAGGTACCGGCGGTAATTTTGGCCAGGGCGCGTTTGAGGTCGCGGTACTCGGTTTCTAGGCTGGCGACAGTCGCGCGTCGCTCGTTCCACTCTTCGGCAACGTCAGCTTCTAGGTCGGGGTCAGAATCACCGAATTCTACTTTTTCCGGAACCGCTTCCCAATCGTCAGAGGCTGGAGTGCGATGAGCAATCGCCTCAAGTTCCGTAGTGATGGTGGCTAGTTTGGTTTCCAAAATTTTTTGGTAGGAAGTTAAGTCGGGCATAATTTTATTTTTTTGTGGCAGTTAGTAAAGTCCGCAAAGCTGATTCTGAGGTGGTGATGATTATGAGATTGCCTTGTATGGTGTAGATCAGTACACCATCACCAGCGGAGGAGATTAGGAGGCGGGTGTCAACTGACTCTATAATCACGTCTCTAAAGCTGGTTTGAGCGTTGGTGGCTACGGTTGTTCCCTCCCCGTAAAACAGCGGTATAAAATCACGTAGTAGTGTCGGTTCCCACGCCAGTAGACTGCCACGAGCGGAGACTGGGTCGGGGACTTGCATAATCACAAACGGTGTTTCTTGTGAGATTGAACCAAAACGAACAGCAGTAACTGACTGGGCTAGCAGAGGATGAGCAGACCAGCGTAGGCCAGCAAAGACGCTACTGGCAGGCAGTAACTGATTACCGGCTTGATCGAAGGTTAGGGCCAGTTCAAAAATATGATAAGGGCTGTTTTTGTGATTATCTCGAATTAGAGCTAATAGCTGTTCGGTTTCTAGTGTTGGGCTAAATAACAGCTGTAAACGCTCACCAGCTAAGGCAGAGTGATTGGGGCTGGTAACCACCACTAAATCATTAGAAGCCAGCCGATTAGACAACTGGTAGGCAACGGTACCGATAATAAGTAAAGCCAAGAACAATAAAATCATTCCCCCGGACAGCAAGTTTGTGTTCAGGATAAATAACCATTCTTTGTAACCTCTGGGCTTGAGTTTGGTTATTGGTGGAGAGGTAGGTTCGATGGTAGTGGCGGGCGAGGTGTCGGTGTCGGGTTCGGGAAGGTCAGTTACTAGCGGTGTAGGGGTGACTTCAGGAAGTGTTGTCTCTAGTTCATAAATCGCGGTTTCAACTGGGGCGGGTTTTGGAGTGGGTGTCGGGAGCACTGGTTCGGGGTTCGGTGGTGCAATTGGTGTCGGTATTGGTTTTGGAGTTGGGGCGGGTTCAGTAAAAACTGGCGCAACGACTTTCTTTTCTGCAACGTTGATACTTTTCCGGGGTACTACCTGGACGTTGGTTATGCGGGGCGGAGGTTCTGGAATCGTTGTCTCTTCCGGAGCTTCTAGCAAAGCAAAACCCGGCTCAGTATTACCGGTCCAGATGGTGACGGGTGTTTTTGGTGCAGTGCGTTCGCGGCGGGCTCTAATGCGGTCTTGAATACTAGCCGTATCAAAAGTCGCAACCTTACCGGTCAGCGAAGTAGCTTTTTGGATAACCCCTTTACGGTGGGTAACTTCAGGCACCGTATACTTAGGCGCTTTTTTGGTGAAGTAACGCTCCTTTATTCCACTGAACCAAGAGTTTAGAGAGGTTCCAATTTCTGGCAATAAACGGAAGCGATTATGCTTAGTATCGCGAATAATGGCAGCCGAGGCGTGGTCATCGTTGTTAACAATGATGGTAGGTTCACTCGCTTTTTTTGGTGCGGAGAGGGGTTTTAAAGATGGGGTTGGTGGTTGTGGTATTGGCTTAGGCACTGCTAGTTTTTTGGGTACAGGAATTTCTTCGGCTGGTTTATTGGCGGAGATTGGCTTAGGTGGCGGCACCGGCGCGCGAGCCGTCGGTGATTTATAAACGAAATTTTCTGGTGCAGACACCGGCTCATTTTTTGGTTTGGGTACGACAGAATCAGCAGGCACAACGGTTTGGTTTTTTTGGGAGGCTGCCAAATCTCCAGCGAGGGTACGCATGCCCGGAACGGAGTTGGTTGTTTGGTTTGTCTGCATTTTGCTTAGTATGACACGGATTTCAAGATTTGTGAGGAGGAGGTGTGTGTTTTCCTTGCCAGCATCACGGCTTTAGTCCGCGTTTGCTGGCAAATTCAGGGTCAGCTTGTTTAATCGAAAGCCCGATTTTGCCGTCTTCTAACTTACTGACTAAGACCGGTACTGTTTCCCCCACCCGTAAAACGGTTTCTAGGGTTTCCAAGCGGAAGGGAGCAACTTCAGAGATGTGGATTAAGCCCTCATTGTAATTATCAAGTCGAGCAAAAGCACCAAAAGTGGTGAGGCGAGTAATGGTGACATCAACTCTCTCCCCCAGTTCGTAGCGTTTGGTGAGGGTGCGGATCCTTTCGGCGGCGGCTGTGGCAGTGCCGTTTTTCCCAGTGATGTAGACAGTACCATCGTCTTCGATGCTAATTTCTTCCACCCCCGTGTCATCTTTGATACCGTTGATGGTTTTGCCACCAGAGCCAATTACTAGACCAATTTGTTCGGGTTTAATGGTCAGTGAAATAATCTCCGGAGCGCGCGGGGAAATATTTTTACGCGGTGCAGCGATGGTTTTTAGTAGTGTCGAGAGGATTGTTAAGCGAGCTTGGCGCGCTTTTTCTAGTGCTTCCGCCAGCACAGAAACGGGGATACCCGACACTTTTACATCCATTTGGATAGCGGTGACGCCAACACTGGTACCGGCCACCTTAAAATCCATATCACCAAACTCATCTTCTGGTCCTTGAATATCAGTGAGGAGTCGGTAAGCACCTTCGTAGTACATAACTCCAGAAGCGATGCCTGCCACGGGGCGAGTTATCGGCACTCCCCCATCCATTAGGGCTAGAGTTGAGGCGCAGACTGATCCCATCGAACTCGAACCGTTACTCGACAGGGTTTCTGAAACGAGACGAATCGTGTACGGAAAAATTTCTTTGGCAGGAATGACAGGCAGCAGGGCTTTTTCGGCGAGGGCGCCGTGACCAATCATTCGGCGGTTAAAGCCACCTACCCTACCCGTTTCGCCAACAGAGAAAGGTGGAAAATTGTAATGATGCATAAAACGCTTTTTCACCGCCCGCTCTTCCATGGTATCAATCAGCTGAGCAGACTCTGGTCCGCCCAAGGTGAGAGCGGAGAAAATACGTGTGCCGCCGCGGTAGAAAATCCCTGACCCGTGCAGTACGGGTGAAATGCCACCCGCTTGAGCGTAGAGTTCGCGAACAGTGTCAAAGTCTCTACCGTCAGCTCGTTTTCCAGCCAGAACGGCTCCCTTGTGAATTTCTAAATCAATTTGTTTTTCAAAAAATTCGCTAGCAATTTTTGTATCGCCAGGTGGTGGCAAGGCATCAACCGCCGTCAGGAAAGCATCTTTCACAACATAAATGTGGTCTTTTCCGGCCCGGTTACTAAACAGGGCGTTTACTAATTCTTGTCGATAAGAATTTTCATACAGACTGATTACTGCCTCGGGTACTGCTCGCTCGGGGAAGTGTTTTTTGGTAACGCCGATTTCAGCCATAATTTTTTGCTGAAAAGTTTCCAGGGTTTGGTGGATGGAAACGGCTTGCTCGAGTAGGGAGACAATGGTTGCTTCGGGGATTTCACGAGCGGCCGTTTCGATCATATTGATTTGACCAGCTTGACCACAAGCCAGCAACTCTAGAGACAACGCGTTGTCGTGACGGTCGTGGTAAGTGGGATTAACGATGACAGAACCATCAGGACGCTGCCCCAGTCTTACCGCACCGACGGGTCCTGACCACGGTATGTCGGAAACACCAAGCGCTAACGAGGCCCCAATTACACCAAGCACATCGGGATCATCTGCACCGATAGCCAGTACCGTTACGACGACTTGCACTTCGGTGCGGAGATAGTCTGGGAACAGAGGTCTGATTGTGCGGTCAACAATTCGGGCCGAGAGCACCGCTTCATCACTTGGTCTTCCCTCGCGGCGAACAAACCGACTACCGAGAATTTCACCAGCTGCGTAAAATTTTTCTTCAAACTCAACGGCGAGTGGGAAGTAAGAATTGTTCGTGTTCAACTGACCCATTACGGCTGTTACCAACACGACAGTCTCGCCGTAGGTGATGAGGACAGAGCCGTTGGCGTGGGTGGCTAGGTCGTTAAATTCCGCAGTAAGAGTTTTTGTTCCTAACTCAGTAGTATAAATTTTGCGTTGCATGAAATTAGTTTAGGGTTACGTCTACTCATCGTCAGACAAGAGAGAGGGTTTTGGGTTTCGGACAGAGGTGGTTTTACTGCCGGGCCGGCGTTGTGATTTATAGCCGATGAGAAATTCGTGTGGTCTCTCGTCTAAGTCAATAAAGTCATCAGCCACGTCGCGTAAGCGAGCCGAAGCCGATCGACCGAAGGTTATTATCTCCACTTGGCAACCCTGATTTTTAACGTATTCTACAAGCGGGACAAAATCACCGTCACCGGTAACGAGCACAATCGCATCTACTTTATGCGAGAGCTTAATGGCGTCAATCGCTAGACCAACATCCCAGTCGGCTTTCTTGGCGCCGCCGTAAAAAATTTGTAAATCTTTGGTTTTGATTTCGATACCAACTTTTTCGAGTGCCTCAAAAAAGGGTGCCTCTTCCCCACTCTCGGTGTTAACGACGTAAGACAAAGCGCGAATCAATTTACGGTCACCGACCGCGGCCTTGACCACCGCCCCAAAATTAACTTTCGACTTATAAATATTTTTGGCACTGTGATAAAGATTTTGGGTGTCAATAAGAACAGCAACGCGTTGGTCAGGGTGGCGGATTATGCCCATAGGAAAAAATAAATTAAGGTTTTGTATTAAAAAATCTAGACTAACTATAACGCTCTGAAGCGAAAAAGCAAAATGCTCCGATTGGAGCATTTCTAGCTAGCGTTTGAGACCGAGGCGCTTGATGACGGCCTGGTAGGTTTTGGCGTCTTTTGTCTCTAGGTATTGTAATTGCTTGCGACGGTCAGCCACCATTTTAAGTAGACCGCGGCGGGAATGAAAATCTTTTTTGTGCTTGCGTAAGTGGGTCGACAATTCCTCGATTTGGCGAGTGAGGAGCGCCACTTGAGCTTCTGGAGAACCAGTGTCCGTATCATGACGACGCGCGTCCTTGAGAACGTTTTCTTTGACTCTTTTTGTTAACATAATATTTTAGATAGAGACTCGTTCATAATTAGATACGCACCAAAGTGCTTATGAAGAGTATCGTGTGATAACCGCGAAGGTTGTCTAGACTATAGCATAAAAATTTAGAAAAAGCAAGTCAGACAAAGACTTAGACAGCTTGTCAAAATGATGTCGAGACGCGGTGTATAATAAATCCATCTATGGACATCGCCAAAGCCAAAAGACAATTTCTGGAGCATCTTGAAATTGAAAGAGGACGCAGTGTAAAAACCATCGAGAATTACGAACGCTATCTGGATAGATTTTTTAACTTTAGTCGAGTGCGGGTGGTTTCGGCTATCACTGAGGAGCAGGTGAGAGAATTCCGTCTCTACCTCAATCGCCAGCCCGGCGCTAAGTACGGACAACGCGCTGAGGCGATGAAGCGACGGACACAAAATTATTACTTGATTGCCCTCCGTGCCTTTTTAAAATTTTTGCGCAAACGCGGCGTGGAAGCAATTTCACCAGAACGCATTGAGTTGGCGAAAGTACCAGAGCGGTCGCTTGATCTTATCTCGCCCGATGAACTCACTCGGCTCTTGGCGGCACCCGATACCAAATCACTTTTAGGAAAAAGAGATCGAGCTATTTTGGAGTTATTGTTTTCGACGGGTTTACGCATTTCGGAATTGTGCAATCTCGGAATTGCTGATGTTGATCTCACTCGAGATGAGTTTGCGGTGCGTGGTAAGGGTGACAAAATCCGGGTGGTGTTTATAACCCCACCCGCCAGAGAGGCCCTTAAAGAATATTTACAGATGAGGAAAGACCACGACGACGCTTTGTTTGTTCGTTACGGACGAAAGGCACACCTTGGTAGCGAGGCGCGCATTACACCGCGGACAGTACAACGTCTCCTCAAGGGCTACGCAGCGGTAGCCGGAATTACTCGCAAAGTTACCCCGCATGTCATTCGACACAGTTTTGCTACTGACTTACTTAGCAATGGTGCTGATTTGCGCTCAGTCCAAGCTTTGCTCGGGCACGCTCATATCGGCACAACGCAAGTGTACACACACGTAACCGATGCTCACTTGCGAGCAGTGCATCAAAAATATCACTCGCGGACGAAACGGAAATAGCGATCGAAAACTTTAGTGTACAAATTTTTTCTCGGGCGGTCAGCACCAAGTAAACCACCCCGGGCTCACGCCCCGGGGCATTACCACGAGAGACCATCGGTCTCTCTTAGCCAAATAACATTGTTGTTTGGCCGGTATCGTCACTGCCTTGTTGCTTGATATAGCGTTCAATGATCGTTTGATCTACGCTTACCGTTGATACAAAGTAGCCATCAGACCACATACCGTCTGTTCCCCAATAGAACTTTTTGAGTTGCGGAAACTGCTCTTTGCTCCCTTTGCTGGTATTGGTTTTAATGAGTCGGACTACGTCACCAACTTTCATCTGTGGTGGAATAGAGATGAGTAGATGGATATGATCAGTATCATGATTAGCTTGGTGGATATAGAGTTGTGGGTAATGGGTAGTGATTTCGAGCAGTTTCTTATACAAGTATTTCCAGAGCTCATTGGTAATACAGGGATGACGGTATTTAGTTGCCATAACCAAATGGTAATCACAGAGATAGACGCTGTGGGCAGTGCGACGGTAGGCTTTCTTGGTAGACACCCCCCTATGATAGGCGAGAGACGGCAATGACGCTACCGAAACTCACTACATCCCCGGGCTGACGCCACGGGGTATTGGGGTGGAATAAAATCAAAGATGGTATGGTTTGTTATTTCAACTCTCGACTCTTATTATGAGCTTAATTTCTAGGCTATTCAAAAGCACCCCCCGCCGGTTAACCGGCGGGGGGGTGTCGTTAGTAGTGTCAGCTGTTAACCAAAAACCGCACGCCCCCGGCGGTCTATGTAAGAATGCTTGCCACCCGCTTCCTTCCGCACCCTCGCCACCC
>DBNX01000004.1:20709-21557 GCA_002299465.1 Patescibacteria group bacterium UBA661 | reverse complement strand
CACCTTATCCAAGCGGTAGGGAATCAAGTTAAAAAAACTGGTAAAAAAGTTTTTTATGTTACTAGTGAACGTTTTGCAGTTGATTATTTTAACTCCTTACAAAGTGGTACTGCTAATAGTTTTAAGGATAAATATAGACAATATGATGTCCTTATAATGGACGATGTGCAGTTTTTGGCTACTAAAGAAAAAACTCAAGAGGAGCTGTTTCATCTTTTTAACGCTCTCCATGACACCAATAAACAAATTGTTTTTTCTAGTGATATTCACCCCGCTTTATTACAAGGACTAGAAGATCGTCTACGTTCCCGTTTTGCACAAGGTATGATTGTCGACATCCCTGCTCCAGACTTGGAATCAAGAGCGGCTATTTTGCGTGCTAAAGCCGCCCAAAATAGTATTTCCCTCGCTGATGATGTGGTTAGTCATCTCGCTTACACTATCGAGGGTAATATCAGAGAACTGGAAGGTGCCTTAAACACTATTTTATGTCAATCACAACTTCTTGGACGCACCCTTAATCTAGATGAAGTTAAGGTGATTATTAAAAACAGCTCCCGACCAAGAAAAACTTTAGCGGTTTCTGATGTTGTCGATAAAGTGGCTCGCTACTTTGATATTGATCAAAGTAGCGTCTATGAAAAAACTCGTCGGAAAGAGATTGTAAAGCCAAGACAAATTATTATGTATCTACTACGTGAAGATTTTCAGGTTTCTTACCCAGCGATTGGTAAGAAACTAGGGGGCAGAGATCACACCACAGTTATCCACTCTTGTGAAAAGATTAAAGAAGAGCTTAAGTTAAATAATGAATTAGAAGACGAGATTGCGCAGATTCGAGCCTTACT
>DBNX01000004.1:0-20351 GCA_002299465.1 Patescibacteria group bacterium UBA661 | reverse complement strand
TAATTTTCTATTTGAGTAAGGCTAATGTTAAGGTGTCTGGGTAAAACTCCTTAATAAGTTATGAGGAATACTTAAATAAATTGTTGGTATGTTTGTGTGTAAGTATTTACTATCCACAACCTAAACCAGGTTAATAAGTTACTCACAGCCAT
Organism: Patescibacteria group bacterium UBA661; assembly: GCA_002299465.1. Classification (GTDB taxonomy): domain Bacteria; phylum Patescibacteriota; class Minisyncoccia; order Phycocordibacterales; family UBA918; genus OLB19. The sequence continues at coordinate 20,199 of DBNX01000004.1, read as the reverse complement.
AGATCCAAAACTTATTTAGATTCCACAAGCTTACAAACCCACTCCGTGGATAAATAAATACCTAAATACAACATATTTTTAGGATATGCACACTTCCACAGGTATAATATAAGAGAGTAAAATATAAATAATATGGAAATTAGAATTTCTCGTCCCCAGTTAAGTCAGGTTTTGGAACTGTTAACAAGAATCAGTGTTAAGCAAGTGACTCTACCTGTACTACAATGTGCTCTACTAAAAGCTGAGTCTGATAGTTTGATATTAAGTGCTACAAATCTGGAGCTTAGTATAGAAGTTAAAATAACCTGTCAGGTGATAGAGGGTGGAGTGGTGGCGGTGCCAGCACTAACTCTTTTACAGAGTGTGCAGTATGACACTGGTTCGGAATTAACCTTGCGGGTGGAGGAGGGGGTGTTGGTTATTGAATCAGTAAAAACAAATACTTCTATCAAAGCAATGGTGGCAGAAGAATTTCCGGTTTTAAATAAAGTGCAAGGTAAAAACTTTACAATCAATCGATCTTTATTTTCTTTAGGAATTAAAACTACCGCTTTCGCCGCCTCTGTATCATCTATTAAGCCGGAATTAGGGAGTGTTTTAATACAACAAAAAAAGGAACAAGCCCTTACTTTTGTAGCAACCGACTCCTTTCGTTTGATTGAAAAAACTGTAGCCCAAAAAGGTTTGGTGTTTGAGGGTGGTATTTTGTTACCACAAAAAAATGCAATTGAAATATCACGTATCTGTGACTTACTGCAAACTGATCCAGAGTTAGTAGTGAGTGATAATCAATGTGCCTTGTCTTTTGGTGAGGAGGGGGTTTATTTAACATCACGCTTGGTGGCTGGTTCATTTCCAGATTATGAACAAATCATTCCAAAAGAATTTATAACAAAAGCAACAGTTCTAAAACAGGATTTACTAAAAGCGTTTCGTAAGACTTCGGTATTTTTAAATAAGTATCAGCAGGTTACTTTAGCGGTGGTAAATAATTCCTTAACTATTTCAGCACAAAATAGTGAGGTTGGGCATGTCACAGATTCAATTGAGGCGGTGGTAGATGGTGATGATTTAACACTCAGCTTTAATCAACAATATATTTTTGATGTACTGACACACATTAGCGATGATAGTCTCTTATTAAAGTTTGCTGGTATTGGTCGACCTCTAGTAATAACCGGAACAGCTGATAAGAATCTTCGGTATTTAGTGATGCCTATGAATCGATAACTTATGAAGAAGCGACGCGGGGAGATTATTTTAGTTAAAGATTTATTTTTAAAATATCGTCGTTTATTACAAGCTCCACAAAAAACCGTTGAATTATCAACTATTAAAGTGGTTGGTGAACTACTTAATATAAAACTAAAAGAAGAACAAATATCCTACACTGTAAACACTAGAACTTTAGCTATAAAAGCACCAGGGATACTAAAGCAGGAGATTTTATTAAAGCAGGTGGAAATTAAAGCTAGGTTAAAGGATGAGCTAGGAGAAAAAAATGCCCCCCTAATAATCCTTTAATTATTAGGCTCTGGATTATTTTCAGTTTGAGTGCTTTCACCGAAAGTGGTTCTTATCCAAGCTTGTACACCATACTCCCAATTTCGATATTGAGGGTCATTTTCCGGATTGGTGGGAGCTGGACCAGTCGGATTGTTGCGGTCAACAAAATGTAGAATGTTATGAATGTTGCTATTTGGACTAGTATACAAATCACGTAAATCTACAGTTTCACCCGCCTGGAGGTTTTGTAGTAGAAGGGAGGTGTCTAAAAATTCACCTCGTAAGATCGGTTTAACACCAACTAGGTTAATTACTGGCTGATTAAAATCTTCTTTAGGTAGCTTAGCTAGGGCAACATCCATAAATTCTCGCCACATTGGAGTAACAATTAAACCAGAAAGACCACCCCCCATTGGGCTGTTGTCGTTATTACCAACCCAAGCACCAACACTAAGGTTGGGTGTGTAGCCAACTATCCAAGCGTCGCGTAAATTATTAGTACTACCAGTTTTGGAAGCTACTAAACGATTAGGAAAGTTCACTAAGGAGTTAGCACCCCAGAGTGGGGTACGAGCAACGTTGTCTGATAGAACGTCACTAATCATTAAGGCGACATTACGATCAAGTACCCGCTTTGTTTCAATCTGATTTTCTTCAAGAATGTTACCACGACTATCTTCCACCCTTAAAATACTGCGGGGCTTAACAAAGACACCTTCGTTGGCAAAAACACCATAGGCGTGAGTGAGGTCAACTAAACGCACTTCACCACCACCGAGTACTAAAGTTAAGCCGTAACGCTCAGGATCATCTAAGGTGGTAATACCCATGGCGTTGGCAAGGTTAATTGAATTATTAATACCGGCCAAGTAAAGAATTTTTACAGCGGGAATGTTTAAGGATTGAGCCAGAGCATTTCTCAGATTAATCGGACCGACAAAGCGGTTGTTGTGATTGTTGGGGGAATAGCAGGGTGATTCAGAACTAGTACTGTCAGGGGGGCAGGCTGGTGAAAATTGAGTCCTGACATCCCAAACTACAGTTTGTGGTAAAAAACCTCGATTAAAAGCGGTGGCGTAAATAAAAGGTTTAATAGCCGATCCGGGTTGTCGCTCAGCCAGGGCAACATTAAAATTACCATCAATTTCGGTACTGAAATAATCTTTCGAACCAACCATCACCAACAAATCACCAGTTTTGGGGTCAGTGGCAACTAATCCAGCATTATTGGCTCTGAATCTATCAACATTAGTCTCGGCGTGTTTATAAACAATTTCCTCAGCCTTACTCTGGAGTTCCCAATCAAGAGTAGTAATCACCCGCAAACCACGTTCGGCAATAGCTTCTTCTCCATATTTTTCAACCAATTGTTCTCGAATGTACATTACAAAATGCGGAGCGCGGATGTTCGATACAGCTTGCGGTTGGAATTCAACCTCCTCGGCTTTGGCAGCCAGGTATTCTTCCTCGGTTATAAAACCCTGCTCAAACATCCTCTGGAGGACTAGTTGCTGACGAGCTTGCAGAAACGCAACGTTGTTACCATAAGGAGATAAAAAAGTTGGCGCTTGCGGTAGTGATGCTAAGTAAGCCGCTTCCGCTAGGGTGACATCTTTGGCTGATTTACCAAAAAAAGTGCGCGCGGCTTCTTCCACACCATAAATAGTTCCGCCGTAAGGAGATTCGTTAAGGTAAATGTTCAGGATTTGGTCTTTCGTGTAAATGCGTTCTAGTTTTAAAGCTAAGATCCACTCCTTAACTTTTCTAGTTATGGTTTTTTCTCGGTGTAAAACTGAGTTTTTTATTACCTGCTGAGTTATGGTAGAGCCACCTTGTCCACCCAACAAGTCTCCTTCGCGGAGATTGCTTATCACGGCTCGTAAAATGGCGGTGGGTTGGATACCGATGTGGTTGTAGAACTGGTCGTCTTCAATGGCGACAGTGGCATTCTTTATATGGTGTGATATTTCTTCGAAAGGTACAATCGTTCTTCTGACATCTTGGTATAAGTCAAATAACAAAACCTCACCAGTGCGGTCATAGATTTTGGTGGATTGCAAAACCTGTCGTTCTTCAAAAGAAGATAAGTCTGGTATCTCTAGGGTTGACACCCAAACCAAAATACCAGCCAGCAAGAGTATACCCACGGAAAAAACTAATATACCGAAGTCGATAAGTAATTCTTTAGGACTAAGTTTTCTCCACCAGCGCTTTTTCATGTAATTTTGTTGGGAAAATTTTACCACAATTTAAGCCTAACGAATAGAGCGCCCCTTAACTAAGGCGCCCTTATTTCTAAAGCTAGCTCCAGGTATAAACAAGTCAATTACTGCTCATCAACATCATCAAAACTATCGTAATCAACATCCTCCGCATCATCTTCTAAACGAGCATCACCATCATCATCTTCCTTTTCCTCCTCCTCAGTCGCCTCTACTGCCGACTCGTCCATTAAACCAAAGCCCTCAACCGCGTCATCGGTCTCCAAATCATCATCACTCTCAACCTCATCTAAAACATCGTCAGCCAGGGTCGCGTCTTCATCTTCTGGTATATCAACCTCTTCTTCGTCATCATTTCGAAAAAATAACATAAATTATTTATTATTTATTACTGATTGTTTTAACAGAGTCGGGCAATAATTTCAACTTGCGTAGTGTGGTTTATTTTTAATAAAAATAAACGTATAAAATGTACCAGAACAAACAGATTATTTCTACTCTAAGAAAGCGCTTGCGCACGATATTGCGAGAGACAAGTAACACCAACCGCAATAGCGTCATACTCGTCATCAAGAGCGTCTTTAGGAACAGCAGTTAGTAAGCGTTGCAACATAGCCTTCACTGCCTTTTTGTCACTGCCGCCATAGCCAGTGACGGCCAACTTTATATTTTGCGGACTAAATTCTAGAATTTCACAACCCGCTTGATGAGCCAAAAAAATAAGGATTCCCCGCATTTGAGCTACATTGAGAGCAGTCTTAACATTCTGGTTAAAAAATAAAGTTTCAACCGCAACTAGGGAAGGTTTGTATTCAGAAAGAAGCAAAGAAAAGTGATTGCCAGCAACTGCAAGTCTATCGGTAAAAGGGGCCGTCGCGGGGGTGGTAATACACAAAGACTTTACCAGAATTTGCTTATGACTATCGCCATCAAGAATAGCCACCCCTAAACGATCATAACCAGGATCAATCGCTAGTACACGCATAAGTTATTCGGTTTTAGTTAAGGTGGCGGCAGTTGTATAAATAACCTGTGTGTCGGGATGCTCCGATAGGGCGGCGATTAAATTTTTTAACTTCTCTAGTCCTAGGGGGCTGAGGTTAAGATAAGTGTTTGGTTGATAACCAGTAGCCGTCTTAGAAAATGCCCAAAGAGCAGAGCCAGGACCACTTAATTGGCACTGATGTTTACTTAGGATGTTTTTTATTTCTTGACTAGTGCGGTTGTTGTTGGTGGTAACAGCTGTGATGAGTATAGCCACTCCCTCGGGACCATGAGTTTCAAACAACACCTCTGTTAAATCTGCCCCAGCTACACCAAGGCCTTTGGCGACAGCGCGGTTGATGTTTTCTTTAGGCATCGCGTCTTTCTTGGCGCGGTCAATGGCAGCAATTAGTTCTGGTGAATTTAAATCACTACCAGCTTTTTTGGCGGCGATGGTAATTAAGTTGGAGTGTTTAGAAAAAAGCTGACTCTTTTCCGCATCAGTCGCCGCTTTCTTGTGTTTTATTTTTGACCACTTGTTATGTCCAGACATAATTTAGGGTTAGAAAATATAAAATTACAGATTGTTTAGGTGGGTGACTCCATCACCACTAATAACTCTACCGCGGGGTGTTCTTTCCAGAAATCCTAACCGAATGAGATAGGGTTCAATCACATCTTCAATAGTAGCTTGTTCTTCACCCGTGGCGGCGGCGATGGTGTTAAGTCCCACTGGACCACCGTTGAATTTATTAGCAATTATCTCGAGGACGGAGCGGTCTTGAGCGGTTAAGCCGGCACTGTCAATCCCGAGAAGAGAAAATGTTTTGTTAACAACGGACTCGGTTATGTCTGTGTTGGCAAGTTGTGCCATATCCCGGCAGCGTTTTAGTAGGTAGTTAGCGGTACGGGGAGTGGCGCGGCTGCGACCAGCGAGCAGAGTTAGGAGTGGGCGACTAGCTTTTATATTTAGCACTTGTACCGAATGTTCAAGAATATCAGTAATTTCTTCCGGGGCATAAAACTCCAGCCGAAAAGTTCCACCTGAGAAGCGGGAACGTAGGGGCGAAGAAATCAGGGAGATGCGCGTAGTCGCGGCCACTAAAGTAAAGGGCGGAAGATCCAGCTGAACCGTTCGCGCGGACGGGCCTTTGCCGATAATAATATCAAGCACCCCAGATTCCATAGCTGGGTAGAGTATTTCTTCGATAGCCTTGGAGAGACGATGAATCTCGTCAATGAATAAGACATCTCCCGGAGAGAGGTTGGTGAGGATGGCAGCTAAGTCACCGACTCGTTCAATTGCAGGACCAGAAGTGGAGCGAAGATTGGTGTTAAGGGTTTTGGCAATGAGATGAGCTAGGGTGGTTTTACCAAGACCCGGTGGCCCGTAAAGTAGAATATGCTCAGCAGCGTGACCACGCTCTTTGGCGGCAGTGAGCAAGATGCGTAAATTCTCCTTAGTTTTTTGTTGTCCAACATACTCGTCCCAGCTCTGAGGCCGGAGAGTTTGATCAAGATTACTGGTGATGTCTCTAACTAGGGAGGGGGAAGATTCTTTCATAAGATATATATTAGCAAAAATTAGGGCGGTTGGGGGGGTGAGAGTGGCTTTACAAAAAGTTGACAAATTTTAATAGTATGCTAGTATAAATAGATAAGCACTACGTTCTAAATAAAAGCGGTAAAAAAGCCAACAAGAGCTTTTTAAAATTGTTAATTCCAGACGATAACTCTCTAAGCAACTTGGGTACGTTGCGAGGGGTTTTGTGGCGCTCACCTAAGAGTGAGGGTGCGACAAACTTACTTAGCGCGGTATTCACTTTCAATGCGGAAGTTTTGCTTAGAGAGTTATATTCTGGAACGAAAGGAATCAAACAACACCCTTTCGAATATATACTATTTCAAAAACAAAAACAGCTTGACCCAAGCTGTTTTTGTTAGTTAATAACGTGTGAGAGGAATAAATCTTGATCGGATTTAGGGTCGGGTGCTTGGGGGGCAACCTTAGCGGTGGGGGAAGGTAGAGAGACTACTCGTGATAATTCATCAAGCGAGGTGCTTCCTTTTAACACCTTATCAATACCATCTTCAATCATACTTGGAATCATTTGCGGACGAGCCGCTTCGCGGATGAGGTGTTCTCGCGGATCTCTAATTACCACCTCTTCAACCGCCTTATCCATTAACACCGCCTCAAAGATACCCAGCCGACCCTTAAAACCAGTGTTGCCACAAGCCGCACAGCCAACCGCTCGATACAGTGTGATGGGCTGTTCAAGAGGGGTGGGGTGAGGGTGTCCGCTCATAATATTTGTAATGATGGCGACTTCTTCCGGGTTGGCGGGTTCAGGTTTTTTGCACTTAGCACACAAGCGACGCACCAAGCGTTGACCGAGGAGCATTGTTACCGAGCTACCCAAACTCCGCGGATCAATTCCTAAGTCGATGAGTCGTGGGAAACCACCAACCGCACTGTTGGTGTGGAGAGTGGAAAAAACTAGGTGACCAGTCTGCGCGGCGTGAATGGCGGTTTCTGCTACTTCGTGGTCACGAATTTCACCCACCATAATAATATCAGGGTCCTGTCTAAGGATGGCTCTAAGACCAGAAGCAAAAGTGTAATCATCGCCCGTTTGGGTTTGGACAATACCCTCTAGTCTATATTCCACGGGATTTTCGATAGTGATTATTTTGACACCTTCGGCATGAGCGGCGCGTAAGAAAGAGTAAAGGGCGGTGGTCTTACCAGAGCCGGTTGGTCCGGTGGTAATTATCAGTCCATTAGGACGTTCCAACTCACGCCTGATTATTTTTAGGAGGACCTCACTTAAATCAATGGTTTCAATATTAAGACTAGCGACCGACGGATCTAGGATACGCATGACAATCGATTCACCATCAGCCCCCGGTATTACGGAGGCGCGTATTTCCACCTCGTTATCATTAGCAATAAAGGTAAAACGCCCGTCTTGTGCTTCTTGTTTTTGGTTGAGAGTCATACCCGAAAGGAGCTTGAGACGAGACATTAAACGACTGTAGATGAAGCGATCTATATCGTAAATATCATACAGGACACCATCAAGTCGATAACGAAGGCGGACCGCCACTTCTTCCGGTTCAATGTGAATATCGGAAGCGCGCAGGGCTAGAGCGCCAGCAAAAATAAGCTCCAGCACCTCAGTCACCCGGCGGGCGTTATTGCTACTACCAACTTTAGCGATTAGTGCCCCAACATCACTGCGACTTGCGATGCTGTCCATAAAACGCTTGATGTCATCAGCATCAATATCAAACACCCCCTGAGTCTTGGCTTTGGTGGCTACTAGGTCAGCGTAGCGTTTCCAGCCGTGCTCTAAGCTGTCATAAGAACACAAGTAGGGCTTAATTTGTAAACGACTAGTTTTGGCAATTAAGTCAAGGGCATCTAAAGTTTTTTGATTATTAGGATGTCGCATAGCGACGGAGGCGGTGGTGTGACTATAATCAAAAACCACCACCCCAGCCGCCCGAGCAGTTGCTTCGGGGATAAATCCAACCGCTTCTGGATTAACGGTGTAGCCGTGTAGGTTAATATACTCAATGCCGATTTGGAGAGCCAAACCTTGCACCACTTTTTCTTCTTCGCTCCGCCGTAAATCGGAAAGGCGAGCATTCATAATGTCGTCTTTAAAATCCATACGAATTATTTTACAGTAATTATTGTAGCATGTACGCCGGAGGAAACTTGTTCTATAGTAGATGAGTGTTTACTGAAAATTATCGAGCCGCAGCTTTGACTGAATTACCGAACGTCGTGTCTGGTATTTTAGAAGTACTGCACAGAGAAAAAGAAATCGGACAAGCGACAGTCTTGGTTTTGACGGGTGACTTAGGTGCCGGCAAGACAACTTTTGTCCAAACCCTAGCCAAACAATTAGGGGTGAGTGATAAAGTGCAGAGCCCAACTTTTACCATTATGAAAAATTACCAAACGCAAGACTCGACTTTTCCAGTATTGGTTCATATGGACGCTTATCGATTAGAGAGCATAAGAGAGCTGGTCCCGTTGCAGTTTGCGGAAATACAAAAAAACAAAGACGTACTTTTGTGCATTGAGTGGGGAGAGTTAATTAAAGAAGCTTTGCCAAAAAATTGGTGGCAACTTTCGATAACAGAAACAAACCCCGCAGAACGCGTGTATACATTACAGCATAAGATTAATTAGAAGCGCATCGTGCGCCGCCACAAAAAATTGTATACTGGGATAAATGACTAAAAAAACTAATCCCCGGCGATTAATTCTTCTCGATGCGCATGCTATTTTGCACCGGGCTTATCACGCTTTGCCAGATTTTACCGCCCCTAACGGCGAGCCAACGGGAGCTTTGTATGGGGTAGTAGCAATGCTTTTAAAAATTATTGAGGAGCTTAAGCCGACTCATCTAGTGGCTTGTTACGACCTGCCAGACCCGACTTACCGACATCTAGCTTTTGCCGGCTACAAAGCCAAGCGCGACAAGACAGACGAAGCGCTGGTGCAACAAATCGAACGCTCGCGGGCTATCTTTGCGGTGTTTGGAATCCCGATTTATGAGCAGGCGGGATTTGAGGCGGATGATATTCTTGGTACCATTGCCAAGCAAACCAGCCAGCACCAAGATTTGGAAGTAATTATTGCTTCGGGTGATATGGACACGATGCAGTGTGTGGAAGGCACGCGGGTTAAGGTGTACACCCTAAAGAAGGGAATTAACGATACGGTGTTGTATGACGAGGCGGCGGTGGTGTCGCGGTTTGGTTTTCCGCCCACCCTGGTGCCAGACTACAAGGGCTTGCGCGGCGATACTTCCGATAATATTCCGGGTATTGTTGGGATTGGGGAAAAGACCGCTACCGAGCTAATTACACAATTTGGCTCGTTAGATAATTTATATAAAAAACTCGCCACCAACGAAACACTTTTGCTCGAAGCTGGGATTAAACCCAGAATTATAAAACTGTTGCGAGAAGGTGAAGAGGAGGCGCGTTTTTCAAAAATGTTGGCGACCATCCGAACTGACGCGCCCTTAGACTTCACGCTACCGACTGAGGAATGGCAAACCGCCGCCCAACCAGCTGAGATTGTAGCGTTGTTTACCGAGCTGGGTTTTCGCACGCTCACCAGTCGAGTTAAACAGCTTTTTTCAATTACGACTGAGGTGACAAGCGAAGCGTCGGTTACTCCCGACAATGCTGGCGATTTAAGAGAGGCCGAAATTATGCTTTGGTTACTCGAGAGTGAACGGACAAACGCCAGTTTAAATGAGATTGTGGAGTTTGGGCGGACCTACTTTGGAACGACTGATTTTGCAACAACTAAAAACCGTCTCCAGGAGGAATTAGAAAAAACCGGAATCTTGGCAAAAGTCTATGCCGAGATTGAAAAACCACTAATCCCAATTTTGACCAAACTCTCCGCGACCGGCATTACTCTTGATACCGCGTATCTCAAAGAGCAAAGTACAGCGAGTCACCAAGAGCTTGTTAAACTTGAGTCAGAAATTCATACGTACGCGGGAGTGGATTTTAATTTAAACTCCCCCAAGCAACTCGGGGAAGTCTTGTTTGATAAATTGGGATTAAAACCAAAAAATCAAAAGAGAACGGCGGGCGGACAACGCTCCACAAAAGAATCCGAGCTTGAAAAATTGCAAACTACCCACCCGATTATTCCGGCAATATTACGCTACCGCGAGTTACAAAAATTAGTGTCTACGTACATTGACACCCTACCAACTCTGGTTGGTAAAGACGGAAAAATTCGCACCACTTTTTCCCAGACTGGTACGGTAACGGGTCGAGTGGCTTCTCGGGATCCAAATCTCCAGAATATCCCAATTCGCACGGAAGAGGGGCGGGCGATTAGAAGGGCTTTTGTGGCTGAGCCAGGTTTCACTTTGGTTAGCATTGATTATTCCCAAATTGAATTACGCATTGCCGCCATTCTTTCGGAGGACCACAAGCTTATTGATATTTTTAGACGTGGCGAGGATGTGCACACGGGAGTGGCGGTGCGGGTTTTTTGTGTCGATGCGAATGCGGTTACCAGTGAAATGAGACGCAAGGCTAAGATAATCAACTTTGGCATTCTTTATGGTATGGGGGTAAATGCTTTACGCCAAAACCTCGGCGCTGAAACTAGCCGAGAAGAAGCACAGTCTTTTTACACCGCTTATTTTCAAACCTTTACCCGGCTGGCGGAGTACCTAGAAGAAACCAAGCAGTACGCGCGTCAGCATGGTTATACCGAGACTTTGTTTGGTCGCCGGCGGCATTTTCCTGGGATTCGTTCCAACGCACCTTTTATCAGAGCACAAGCGGAAAGAATGGCGATTAACGCGCCCATTCAGGGTACAGCGGCGGATGTGATGCGAGTGGCGATGATCGAGGTAAATCATTATTTGGATAAAACAAAAAAACACGACGCGGTGCGTATGTTGCTACAAGTGCACGATGAACTTTTGTTTGAAATTAAAACCACCGCGCTGGCAGAGGTGGTGCCAGAGTTAAAGCTCTGTCTAGAACAAGTTTTGGTAGACAAAGACACCCACGGTGTGCCCCTTGAGGTGAAGGTTTTAACTGGTCCTAACTGGGCAGATCTTAGTGGTTATCAAGCGTAATATGCTTTACCTATTTTACGGCACCGATAATTTGCAAGCGCGAGAAGGGGTAACTAATTTACTTAGAGAGTTGCGAGAACAAACGCCAAATCTTACTGTCTACAACCAAGAGCCGGCTAGCTACACGGCGGGAGAGTGGGCGAGTCTAGCCACGAGCGTTACCTTGTTTGGCACTCCGAATATTTATTTGGTTTACCAACCGACTGAACAAGTTGAGTGTTATAACGAGCTGGTCAAGAATGCTGACTTACTAGCTAAGTCAGAGCATCATTTTGTTGTCAGTGCCGGTGGACTCAGTGTCGTGGACAAGAAATTGTTGACGGCAGTAGCCACCACTCACACCGAATACAAAAAAGTGGACAGTGAGAGATTTAACCTTTTTGCGCTGGCGGAAGCATTAGCTGGTCGTGATAAGCGCACCCTCTGGTTTTTGTTGCAAGACGCGCGCCGGGAAGGTATCGCCACCGAGGAGATTATAGGAGTGTTGTGGTGGCAACTAAAGACTATGCGTTTAGCCGCCGGCACTAACTCAGCAACCGAAGCCGGAGTAAAAGATTATCCGTACAATAAAGCCAAGCGAGCCCTCAGTCGCTTTAAGGCAGGGGAGGTGGAGGCTTTGGCGCGAGCGTTACTTTTTTTATACCACGCCGGGCACACGGGTCGAGTCGATATTGGATTGGCTTTAGAGCGCTGGGTGCTGGAGATGTGATGCTCAAAACTGGTGGGCGGACAAATTAAAAGAAGCCCCCGGAGGGGCTCCTTTTAATTTGTCCGCCCACCAGGGATCGAACCTGGGACCTTCTCCTTAAAAGGGAGCTGCTCTACCGGCTGAGCTATAGGCGGATGTTTTGGGTGGACGCACTATACCACATTAGATTGGCAAATCAAATGCGAAAACACCAGCACCCGTGATAAAAAGACTAAACCCAAGGGCAGCTAAGATTAAACACAAGGGACGACTAGGTAGACTGGGGTGGTGCCATTTTTTATTTAAGAAGAACAACTTAACGCTGTAGACGATTAATAATAAAGCACCAACTTGTGTAAAGAAGCCAAAAAGAAGAGACAGGCCAATTATTATTTCGGTAAGGATGAGCGACCAGACAGCGATTTTACCAAACGGGAAAAAAGAAAAGGTGAAGACTTGTGCTAGTTCGTGCCGAGCTTGATAGTGTTGCCAAGCAAAGAAAAATAACACCAGAGCAGTCGCGGTACGTAGGATGAAGTAAGCGAATAAAGATAGCCACTGGATGGGAAATAGATTCAACATAATTTATCTGGTAGTGTAACACGTATGATGGAAGTTTTGCTTTACAACATACGTAGTCATTATAACGTAGGCGCCATTTTTCGGACGGCGGACGGCGCAGGTGTAAGCAAATTGTATCTAGCTGGCATCACCCCCGCGCCAGTGGATCGTTTTGGTAGACGGGTGCCCGAGATACACAAAACCGCTCTCGGCGCAGAAGCGGTTTTGTCGTGGGAGTCAGTAAAGACTGAAGATGTAAAAAATTTACTCTTAAAAAAACAACAAGCCGGTTTTCAGATAGTTGTCGTTGAACAACACACACGCAGTATTAGGTTGAATGAGTTTAAACCGCAAGAAAAAATTATTTACGTGTTTGGAGGTGAGATTGAGGGGGTGAGCGAGGAGATTGTTGCCATCGCTGATACGGTGTTGGCATTACCAATGCACGGAATTAAGGAGTCGCTTAACGTGTCAGTGACGGCGGGGATTGTTTTGTACCACAATGGTATTAAGGTCTCTTAATCCAAATTAATTTTTGTTTGTAAGTACAATCTTGATTTAGGGTGCGCGGACAACAAGTCGGCATCTTTAAAATGAGCAAAAATGAGTTTAAAGATGGAAATGCTATACTCGAAGTTAGTTGATTTATGATTAGGTATCTGAGAGATAATGTAAAACTAGCCACCGGATTATTTTTTAACGCCGGCATTATGCTGGGAGTGGGTTTTGTTTGGCCAGTTTTTTGGTGGCTGGTTTTCCCGGGAATTGCTTTATTTATTTTGGCGATTGCTAAAGCGGAGTCGGTGCGAGCAGCTTTTTGGGGCGGTTGGCTGGTGGGGACTGTTAAGTTAATGTTTTCTATCAGTTGGTTTTTTACCACCTACCCGATTCGGTGGATTGACCTAGCGTTGGGTTGGTTTGAACTGCCGGTAATTGGCTTCTACTGGGCGTCCGCTTCCTTAGTGATTGGATTTTCTTTCGCACTGTTGGCGTTGCTGTGTAAGTTGGCTTGCCAGCACATACCAAAATGGTGGCTGTTTGTCGTGCTGGCACTCTGGGTGCCAGCAGAAATTTTAGGAGCGGGGCTGTTTTCAGTCTTGGGTTATGGTACGGGAGGGAGTTTAAATCTGCTTTTTACCTACGGTATGGCGGGCTATCATCTGGCAGAAAATTCACTATTGTTGCAATTTGCCCGATTGGGTGGAGCGTACGCCCTATCTTTTTTAGCAGTGCTGATTGGTGTAATTTTATATTTTTTACTACAACAAAAAAATTTAGCGCAGGGCGGACAGTGGGCGGCTATAATTATGGCGGTACTGGTGGGCTCTGGTTTTTTGGCCGGGGAAACGAGTAACTTAAATCAAGGAATCCCCGTGGCCATCGTGGATACAAAATTTGGGGGCGCAGACTTCTTGTCTTTTTCCCATGAGGAACGAGAAAAAATTCGGCGGGAAGTGATGTTGGTGGCGAGTGAGACGGCTTTAGCCAAGGAAACAAAGTACGTGGTTATGAATGAGAACTCTCGCTTTACCGACCCACGCCTCGGACCACAGCGGTCATTTGCACAGTGGCGAGAATTTGCGCCTGAGACACAGGCCATAGTAGTGGATACAGGTAACGTTGTGACCGGTCTAAGAGAGTGGGCACTCCGGGCGTCTGTTTACGATCCGAGTACGAATACCGGTTGGGTGGCGGATAAACAGTTTCTGGTTCCGCAAGGTGAGTATATGCCGTATTTTTATCTAACCCTGCTACATTTGCTGGGCTTGGGTGAGGCGGCTGATGCCATCGCTGCTAAATTAATCTACCGCCCCGGACCGTACGTGTCGCAGGCTAATTTTCCCAAACACATACCCGGTATCTTATTTTGTTTTGAAGAAGCCCACCCACTAGCGGTCAGACGTTTGGTGAATGAACGACAGTTGCCGTTCATTGCCAACCCAGTTTCGCACGCTTGGTTTAACAACCCGCAATCACTCTGGGTCCAGCGAGACGCGATGTTAAAGATTCAGGCGGTCTGGAATCAAGTACCAATCGTGACGGCTGGTAATATGGTGACAGGTGCCGTCTACACTCCCCAAGGAGAAAAAATAATACCGGAAGTGGTGGCTACTGGAGATTTGTTTGTGGTGCGCAAGATTACTTTGTAGGTAGCTTGAGTAATTCTTCTTGTACCACCTGGGCATCACTCCAAACCTGCTTAGTGCCATTTGGACCCATAATGTAGGGATCGGTGCCTTTACCGGAAATAAGTACATAGCCACCAGAGGGCACTACCGCCAAAGCTTTGCGGACAGCTAAACGTCTGTCCATAATAATTTCGAGTTTCTCTTTGTGCTCAATACCCTTAGCCATTTGCTCGACTATTTGGTGCGGGTTTTCATCGTAAGGATCTTCGTTGGTGAGAATAACGTGATCGCAGTAACGCTCCGCTAGAGCGCCCATTTCAGGACGCTTCCAGGTGTCGCGACCGCCGCCGGTATTACCAAGGACACATACTTTGGGAACGTTGGGGAAGGCCTGGTAGAGCTTTTCTAGAGAATCTGGGGTGTGAGCATAATCAACCACCGCGGTGATTTGTTTCAAGGCTTGCTTGGGAGAGGCGAATTGTTCCACTCGACCAGCAATCGGCGGGAGTGCGCGCAGAGCTTTATCGATAGTAACAAATGAGCTACCGAGTGCGCGCGTCAGGGTAATGGCCGCCAGGATGTTGTAGACATTGAAAAGACCAACCAGCGGGACGCGGATGGTGGTGTCGCCAAAGACAAGCCCCACACTGTCCTTGTGGAGAGTGTACAAAGACAAATCTTTTAGGGAGTACGTAAGTTTGTATTCAACTGGAAAATTAAGAAAATCAACACCGTGAGCATCATCGGCATTTACCACTAGATAGCGGGGTTTTTTGTCGCTGTGAGCAACGCGGTCGGCGATGGATAATTTGGCTTGTTTGTAGTTTTCAAATGACCCATGAGATTCAATGTGTTCTGGGGTGAGGTTGGTAAAAACCAAAGCGTCAATTTCTAAGAAACGATGCCGGAATTGTTTGGCGCCTTCTGAGGTAATTTCAACCACCGCGTGAGTACAGCCAGCGGTGACAGCTTGTCGCAAAAATCTTTGCACAAAAAATCGACCCGGTAGCGTCATCTTAAAAAGATTTCGTTCGGTTTTGTCACCAATCTTGAATTGGATGGTCGATAAGGAGGCGACGGTGTGACCATCCGCTTCGAGAATGCGGGTTATGAGTTCAGTTACGGTGGACTTGCCCTTGGTGCCCGTAACACCAATCACCACAAGCTCGCGAGAAGGGTGTCGGTACCAAAGATCTGCCAAGTAGGCCAGCGCCAGATGGTAGGGCGGACGAATAATTTCTAGGACTGATTTGGGGACCAGTTTTTTTAAGCGTGTCAGCATACGTTAAGTATACGAGATGGTACGGGCTTTTGCCAAAAGTTAATTATGTGGTTTATAAATTATAAAAAATTACCACTAATTATTGATTGGTTTGACGGAGAGCTAAGTGGATGAGGTCTTTGGCAGGAAGTGCGGAATCTAATTTGGTGATAATCAAACGAGCGTTTTTTTCATCGTAACCGAGGGTGATGAGGGCATCTATGGCGTCGGTTTGGGCTGAGGTCAAAATGTTCGGAGAGACAGCCGGCTGGTCGGAGCTGATTGAAATCTCGGTACTGTCAATTTTTCCAGCGAGGGCAGTAACAATATTTACGGCGGTTTTTTTACCCACACCAGAGACTTTGTGAAGACGCAGAGCATCGTCAGTCAGCACGGCGGTGGCAATTAAATCAGGGTCGGCTTGAGCGAGTATTTGCAAGGCGGACTTAGGTCCAATCTTCGGGACACTGAGAAGCAATTCAAAATAGACAAGCTCGCGGGCGTCTTTGAATCCATAAAGGTCGAGGGCGTTCTCGCGGACAGCGAGATGGGTGTGAAAAGCCACCGTCTCATCCAACACCAAGGATTGGCGTTCGGTATTGGTATGGATAAGGTAGCCGAGGTTGTGAACAATGACGACTACTGCCTGGTGACGCACCGCACTTAAACGACCTTCAATGTATCTAATCATACCGACATTGTAACGCTAATGCCGGTAAGGTGCGAGGGGTAGTAGACCCCAGGTTTGACGTTCTCTCTGGAGAGAGTAACACTCATTTGCATCAACAGAAAAGGGGGACTATGATACTTTTATGCAAAAAATCCCTACCACCATTTGGCAGTTTTTGTATTTTGGCGTTTATCCAAAACGGTGGTTTTTTGTAGTGGCGGCACTGGGGATTACTTTAATGGCGGTACTGCAACAAGCCACCCCTTATATTTTTAAATTAGTTGTTGACGCTGTGGAGCGTGGGGACATGGCAAGCATACCATATTATGTAGCCTTGTATCCTCTGGTTTTTTTAATTATTCAGATAATCCACAGAGGGTCTTCTTTACTGATCGAACAAGTTTGTATTGTAGGCAAGGAATATTTGTATAACCAAATTACCTCCCATCTATTCTTTCATAGCCACCGTTATTTTGCTGATCGAATGGCTGGCGCTGTTGTGGCTAAAGTCAGTACCGCTGCCAATATTTTTAGCGACTTCATTTATTTGTTGTTGTGGAATTATTTAGACGCAGCTATTACGATGGTTGCTACGGTAGTTTTTATTGCGTTGGTTAGTCCGTTCACCGCTTTAATTTTTGCAGGTGTTTTTATTTGTATTTTTGTGCTGAATTACGCCATGTCTAGACAGTCACAAGTCTACGCTAGTGCTAGTGCTGATGCGCAAAGCAAGCAGACCGGTGTTATTGTTGATATTGTCACAAATACGAGTACAGTAAGACAATTTGGTCGAGTTAAAGTTGAGCAGCAAGCGGTAGCAGATGTCTCTCGCCAAGCTAGAGACTCGGAGTTTCGGGTTTTTTATTATGGGGAATGGATGCTGGTGTTAAATGGCGTCATAATTACTGCCGGTTTTGCTTGGATGATAAAACACCTGCTGGGGGAGTATGAGATGAATTTGGTTGGTGCTGGTGATTTGGTCTTTGTTCTAGGTCTTCTGATGAGTGTGGCATACCAGTTGCTTTATTTGGGAACAATTTTTCAAAGAAGCTCACGCCAATTTGGGGAATTAAAAGATTCCATAAAAGAATTACTTGTCCCCCATGATGTCAAGGATGTTCCTGGGGCCAAACCTCTGGTGGTGAAAAACGGCAACGTTGTTATGTCGCAAGTATCCTTTACGTACACCAATAACACCATCCTCCAAAACTTTTCCCTTACTATTCCGGCCGGGGAACGCGTTGGTTTGGTTGGCCCTTCGGGGGCTGGAAAAACCACCCTAGTTTCGTTGTTGCTCCGCCAGTACAATCTAGATAAGGGTGTTATTACTATTGATGACCAAGACATTAGTACTGTTACTCAAGAATCCCTGCGTCAAGCCATCGCGGTAGTACCACAAGAAACCACGCTATTCCACCGCACCATCAGGGAAAATATCGCTTACGGCAAACCAGATGCAACCGATGAAGAAATTGTTGCAGTTGCCAAAAAAGCTCGGGTTCATGAGTTTGTGGTCAATTTAGCTGAGGGTTATCAGACTCTGGTGGGGGAAAGAGGGGTTAAGCTTTCGGGTGGACAAAAACAACGAATTGCCATTGCACGCGCTATGCTTAAAAACGCACCGATAATGATTCTAGATGAGGCCACCTCGGCTCTTGATAGTGAAAGTGAAATAGCTATTCAGAACGCTTTGCACAATCTTATGATGGGTAAGACGGTTATTGCAATTGCTCATCGACTTTCTACTTTACGAGAGATGGATCGTATTATTGTTATTGAAAACGGCTGTATTACTGAAGACGGCACACATGATGCGCTTTTGGCTTATGATGGAACCTACGCAAGTTTGTGGCGACACCAATCAGGTGGATTTTTTTAGTCAAAGAACCTTTAAATGCAGATGAATTTGGCTTGTAACCAGGAGCTTGCTTTTTTATTGCCTATACCGTATAGTTCTGCCACACTAAATAAGTCATTATGCCTATTACTAAAGGAGCTGAAAAAGCTAATCGTCAATCAAAACATAAGCGTATTTTTAATATTCGTCGCAAGAATGTGCTAGCCGACACCGTTAAAGATGTAGAGAAAGCGGTTGTGGCTGGAAACCTTACCAAAGCCAACGAGCTACTGCCTTTGGCCTACAAAGCCATCGATAAAGCCGCGAAGCGGGGAGTGATAAAAGCCAACACCGCCGACCGCAAAAAATCACGCCTAACCATCAGGTTGAAAAACGCTAAACAAAAACAGGATTAAATATCCAACATCCAACATCCAGCAAACACAAAAAACACCGCCCAACAGGCGGTGTTTTTTCTCATGTTTCTCCTGAGGTCTTGTCTGGGGAGGGTACAAGCTTTTTATTTCTGAAAAGTAAGAACAAGCCAATGACGAGGAATAATCCGACTGAGAAGAGGGTGTGGTGTAAAACAAAACTACGGCTGACTCCCCCACCTTCTAAATGAAAAAGGAGTATAGAGTCTCTGCTTTTGAAACTCTTTCCAAGCACTCTTCTTTCATCTGTTGATGTTTTTGATTGACTTCTCTATCCATATTGGCTGACAGATACTCGCCGACCATTTCACCCAAAACATACGTTGTGTCGTCAATAACAAAACAAAATACCGCCTCATGAATTAACCCTTCTTCACGCAGAGAAGCAACGACTTCACTCCGAAATTCGGTTGTTAGTCTAATACACCACTGTCTCCATTTATCTTCTTTGCCTGTTTTTATTTTAAAAATACCAGCTGATGTTTTATTGTTCATAAATTATAAGTAAAAATAAAATTGGGCACTTACCAACTAGTAGTGAGTGCCCAGTGTTCACGCGTAAGCCCAAGCAGTGCCTGCCTGAATCGGAGGGAAAAAACGAGATCCTTGCAATGCAGGATACATAGTTTGGTTTCCTTTGTGCATACAAATCACCTCAGAATCTGAGGTGGCTACTGGCCAAAAAGTTGGATCCACTTCAACAAAAAAACGTGGTAGCACTTGTAGTGTGTAGTCATAGAGTTCACACACATTACGCACTTTTGAATCGTCTGTCCGATCGAGAGGTACGTGGTGCATATACTCACCAACCACATCATCACAAAACCGACAATACTGCTCAGTAAACAGGATATGAGCGTGCCAGAACGGGTCGACTGGTACGCCCACAGCGTGAGCGTTGGCTGGATCTAGCACAGCCACCGCATAGTACTGTCCGAGAGCGACGATACCGCGCTCCAAATAATCTCTCGAAACTTGGACACCCTGAGTCGCAAGATCTTCACCGGTCTTTGATTGCACAAACCGATAGTCTTCCTCCTCAATGCGTCGAATTCGACGCATTTGATCCGAAGTAATTCGTGAAAGCACTTCACTTGTTAGCTGTAGCTTCATGACTTAAACTCCATCTTGGACAACATTGTCCAAGTACACATTATAATATTGTTTATTTTTGGTCAAATTTTTGTACAACCTCACTACCTTTGAGGCTATATCTAGTAATTCCTCCAGTTAGCTGGTAAATTATTAGGCACTAGAGTAGCAAAA
>DBNX01000018.1:97479-113619 GCA_002299465.1 Patescibacteria group bacterium UBA661 | reverse complement strand
CTCCCAAATTGAGGCCTTATATTATCCATAATTTATCAGAATTTTGATACACATGTCTTTATCAAAGCTACGGATTGCAATACTGGCAATATTGCGAGTCGGCGGCGGTGCCGTACTTGGTCACTGGGCGCTTTTCGCTGTACTGGCAAACCTGACATTGGTACAAGTCCGTGTGCGGTAATTCGGTCGGTCTACCACATTGAGCGCAGGGCAAATCACGCTCGGTATCAACTACCACAAAACCGGGGGTTTGGCACTGCGGACAAAGAGACTGTAGATTTGTTAACAAGTCCTCAGTCGCTTTTTTAATTCCAGCCATTCTTGTTGGGTTGCGGTGGGCGCGCATATCAGTCTCCAGAAAAACTCGTTTGGTAAACAACCGCCCCAACATCGTCTCAACTTTTTGTACCAAGTCAGCTTCGGTAACAATTTCTTTATAGATTTCCGAATTGTCATTTTCACTCTTTCGGAGAATCAGACCATGCTCCGGAAAGCCAATCTTTCGAGCGAAAGCTAGAGCTTGGTCTACACTTTTCACATACTGACTACCAAAATTAGTCTCTTGTCCGCGACTATAGCCGCAAACTTCGTAGCCATTTTTTTGATCCAGCAACAGCACTAATTCTAAACCAGACGCCACAAAAGGCAGGGACGGGTGGACACCAAAACTACCCTCACTCGCCACCCCCAAATCAACCCCCACGCTCGTCATTGCTGCCAGTGCCTTAGCCCGCGCCGCTTCAAGTTGATTGCCGGCTCTTTTAATTTCTCGAGTAAAAGTACCAAAACGGTCTGAGTCAAAATCCTGAGGGACAATAATTTCTACACCAAGCTGTGCCGTCAGCAACGGAGCGATTACCACCTCTTTTTTGTGCATTGACGCAATCACCAAGCGGCGTCCTTTGAATAAATTTGACACCATTTTTATATATCATACAACAGTGTTCGTAGGAAATCTTGTGGTCACGAAAAACGCCCAGCTGGGCGTTTTTCGTGACCACAAGAACAAGACTAAATTAGGCCTAAAGACCCAGCAATTCTCGCAGTTTACCCTCATCAAAACCAATCACAATATCGTCACCCACCATAATAACTGGCACTCCCATTTGATTGGTTTTTTCGATCATCTCTTGTCTTTTTTCAGCATTACTCGCCACGTCATATTCCACATATTCCACATCATTCTCCTTAAAAAAATCTTTGGCGTCATGACAAAAATGACACACCGGCGTACTGTAGATAACAACTGACTTATCCATAATTAAATAATTTATTTGTAACCGCGTTTCATTTTAACACACTCTACCAGAAACGGTACCAGGGACGACTCTCTACGGTGGTGGTGGCTGGCGGTGTTTCCACCGTGGGAGCGGAATCATTCTCATCTAAAATAATGACTACCTGCTCACCCGGCAAACCAACATCAAACTGTCTACGCATCTCCGCCTCTTGACCGCGTTCCGTAGAAAGATAATCAACCCGATTCGTTATTTCCATTTCCCGCAAACGCAACTGTTCGATTTCGGCTTCAGCCGTCGCTCGGCGTTCCGACATTTCCCGAGCGATGGTATAGCGTTCGTAAGCACTCACCAACATAAAAGCAATCAGCACCAAAAGCAAGGCCCAAGTCACCCGCGATTCTAGAATTGTCCGCAACCGTCGCTTTTGCTGAAAATCAAACATATGCTAGTATTCTAGCATCAATTATGAGCTTCATGTTTTCAAAACGTGGCAAAGGGGTAATCAAATGGATTTGGATTGTTTTTGCTGTGTTGATTATTCTTAGTATGATTTTTGCTTACGGGGGCGGTGTGGAGTTGGTAACCACCGTTGCTAACTAGAACCCATCCCGCCAAATACCTCGCCAGAACTACCGAATTGCGGATACCTCGTGATTTTATTTTGGCTTTAGATTTTTAGTCCGCCTTTATCATTTTCATAAAGACTTCTTGGGTGATGTTGACTCTGCCCTTACCCAATTCAAGAGCTTTTTTCTTTCCTTTTTTCTGTTTTTCCCGCAACTTCATCTTGCGCGTGATGTCGCCACCGTATAAATAGCCAGTAACATCCTTTTTGAGGGCCGACAAGCTCCTTGAAGCGACAATTTTTCCGCGTACTTTAGCTTGAATCTTCATAACAAACTGTTGTCTGGGTAAAGTCTCGTACAGTTTATCCACCATCGAACGCGCCTCTGTCTCCACCCGCCGTTCCCCTACCACTTTGGAGAAAGCCGTAATCAACTCTTCTGCCACCAAAATATCAAGCCGCACTACACTAGCTGGTCGCAGCTCAGCCACTTCGTAAGAAAGTGAGGCGTAACCACTCGAAACATTTTTAAGTTTATCAAAAAAATTACGCATCAATTCTCGAAGTGGCATCTCAATCGTGATTAAATTGCGACCATCAGGCAAAACTTCCGTCTCTAAAATACTGCCTTCGTGTTCAAACAAAAGATTCATAATGTTGCCTATATACTCTGGCGGCGAGATGATTTGCCCCAACAACCATGGCTCTTTAACCGAGACTTTTTCTCCGTATTCAGGGAAACGAGATGCGGCGTAAATCGATTCTACTCGACCATCCGCGTAAGTGATTTCGTAAGCAATTGAAGGGGCGGTGATAATAATTTCAATCGCAAACTCACGCCGCAATCGTTCGGTAACAATTTCCAGGTGGAGCATACCTAAAAAACCACAACGAAAACCTCTCCCCAAAACCCCCGATGATTCTTCCTCGTAAGACAATGAAGAGTCTGATAGCTTTAAACGATCTAAGGCCTGACGAATGATTGTAAAATCGTCTTGACTGTCAGGAAAAACCGAAGCCCACACGACTGGTTTGGCGGCTTGGTAGCCAGCTAAAGCGGGGGCTGGTTTTTTATCTAAAAGCAAGGTATCACCAACCGAAGCAATACCCGGCTCTTTAATGCCAGTTACGATATAACCAATTTCACCAGCGACTAATGCTTCAACTGGTGATTCCGCTGGTGTGACAATACCGACTTCGAGCGCGGTAAAAGTTTGTTTGCTGGCAACAAAACGCAGTTGGTCTCCCTTTTTTACCATACCGTCAAACACCCGCATAAAAACAATCACCCCGCGGTGATTGGAGTACTGAAAATCAAAAACCAATCCTCGGTAAGCGTCGAGAGAAGACGGTCGCGGGGGTGGTATTCGCTCGCAAATGGCATCTAACAACGCTGGCACCCCCGCGCCCGTCTTCCCCGAAACCAGTAAAATCTCCTCACTCTGGCAATTAAGGAGATTCATTACCGAACGACCAACCTCCTCTGGTCGCGAGTGTCCCATATCCGTCTTGGTGAGAACCGGAATAATTTTTAAACCTTGTTCTTTTGCCATCTGTAAGGTGGTTAGTGTCTGAGCTTGCACACCTTGAGTGCTGTCTATCAACAACAACACCCCCTCCACCGCCTTGAGCGCTCGGGAGACTTCGTAAGAAAAATCAATGTGACCGGGAGTGTCGATGAGATTAAGCTGGTACGCCGTGCCTTGGTACTGGTAATGCATTCGCACTGGTTGCATTTTTATGGTAATACCCCGCTCTCTTTCCAGTTCCATTGAATCCAAAACCTGTTCTTTCATCTTCCGGCGCTCCACTGTTTGCGTAACTTCAAGCATGCGATCCGCCAAGGTCGATTTGCCGTGGTCAATATGCGCGATAATACTAAAATTTCTGATTTTTAATGACATAATGTCTGTAGCGTGATTGTACTCTACCCTACTTTTGCAAAAAAACTAGGGGTTGTCGGATTGTGGTCCGATGACATTAGTCTTAAATAACTTAGCGCGTAAGGCGGTGGTAATCTCCTGCAGTTCCGCCGATTTTAATAAATGATAAGTCAACCACGCTCCAATCAGGCCAAACAAACCAGCAATCCCACCCTGGAGAGCAATACCCATAAAAGTATCTTGCTTAATACCATCAACGATAAACGCCAAAGTAGCATAAGCCGTCACACCCGCCACAACAGCCGCCAGTAAAGCATTACGCAACTGGACAACAACCAGTTGCCACGAGACGCCAAAGTTGCGAGTGGCAAAATAAAGCAAGAGAATCATTTCAACAATTACGCCGAAGGCAAAAGCTAACGCCAGCATCAGCACTTCCACTCCCGTCACGCCCTCTAACCTAAATACCTGTGAGACAAAATTTTGTAGTGGTAATGAAGTGGCATACCAGATGTTCAGCAAGTAAGCACCACCAATCGCCACCGTACCCCCGAAGAGAGCTGCTAGTAGTGGAATCTTTGTGTTTCCACCAGCGTAGAAGGCGCGAATAAGTAGCAACAACATCGACTGAGCCACTAACGAAATAACAAACATCGCCAACATCGCGGCGGTGAGCCGAGTATCACTCCAACCAAACTCACCGCTTCCCAAAACCACACGAACAATGTGGGCTCGCAACACAACAACCAACGCAATTATCGGTAACGACCAAAATAAAATATGCCTAAAGGCAATTATCAAGTGCGTACAAAAAGCGTCTCTGTCCTGTCTCGCAAAAAGCTGTGAAAGCACCGGAAAAGCGGCTACCGAATAACTCATTCCAATGATGGCTAGCGGTACCGACTGGAGGTTAAAAGCAAACTGAAATACTGCCACTGACCCCACTGCCATCACCGTTGCCATACCAATTAAAACCAACAAAACGACTTGATGGATAGAGAGTGTGATTGCTCTCGGGATGGCAAACATTAGTATTTCACGCATCATCTGCCAGTCGATTTTTTGGAAAAAAGCAAAGGAAAGCGGGCTACGTCTCATTAACGGAACTTGAATTAGTAAGTGTCCAGCTGCTCCCAACAACACCCCTAATACTAATCCGGTTAAACCAAACAGTGGGTAGAACATCACAATGCCAAAAATAATTCCCAAGTTGTAGACAAGCGGACTAACGGCGTAAAGCACAAATCTTTTGGAGAGCTGTGTCACCACCCCGTAGAGTCCCGATAAACCCAATAGAAGTGGCTGGAGGAGTAAGATTCTAATCAGAAGAGTAAGTAAATCTGCCTGCTCGGTCATACCCGGAAATAGCCAAAGGACTAGAGTCGGCATCATTATAAACAACACCACCGTCACCGCTGTATACACAATCACAAACAGTGTAAACATTTGTCCCAAAATGCGTGCCCCCGCCCGTTCCCCGTCAGCTGTCGTCTGTGCCTTCGCCACAAACGGCAACAACACATAAACCGACAAAACCGAACCAAACAGTGCGAACAACAAGTCAGGCAGACGAAAAGCTGCGTAGTAAAGATCTAGCTCACTTCCCGCTCCAAAGTTATGAGCGAGCAACCGGTCGCGGACCAGCGCCAAAACCTGCGAGCCCACAGCAAATAAAGCCAGTATGTAAGCCGCTTGATGAAGGCCGCGTATTTCGCTGTACAGAAACCGAAAAACCCGCGTGACCATTTTTTGTCTTAGTTATTCTCAATAACCGTTGTCGGTTCGGCTTCGGGACTAGGGCTAGTGTTGTTGGTATCAATTACCGCTTCTTCCCCGCTTCGTGGCGGTCGATTAACTGGAGAAATCAGTGGTGTATCCGGTGAGTCTGGTATAGTCATTTGTTCACCCGTACGCTGTACATCAAACTCCTCTACCGGCAGTCCAGTCGGTGTCTCTGGTCGCGACAAATCTCCACCCTCGACTTGAGCGATTAAGGTTTGTAGCCCTTGGTTATCTTGATTGGTCGCTGCTACCAAACGCAAATGAGTTAACGCTTCTTCTTGGCGACCTTGGTCTAAGTAGGTGAGCGCTAACATATAGCGAGCATTGGCGTAATTTGGATCAAGTGCAAGCGCCCTCTCAAAAGCCGTTGCTGCTAAAGCTAATTCATTGGTGGACAAACGCAGTAAACCAAGTTGGAAGTGTCGACCAGGGTTGTTTGGTTCAATTAAAATAATTGATTCTGTGGTAGCGATTGCCGAAGTGGCATTTCCTTCCTGAATATCAAGCTGGGAAGACAGGAACAAAGCTTCGGTAAAATCTCTCTTGAGCGCTAAGGATGCCGCCAATTCCGTCCGGGCCGTCGTGGTGTCACCAAAACGACTGGCGATTTGTGCTAATAACAAATGGTAGTCTGGATTAAGCGGATCTAAGCGGCGCGCTTCCGCCAGAGCCGCATCCCGACGTTCACGAGCTTCGGGTAGACTACTCGGGTCAATTAAACCAAACAAACTGCCTAGCAGAGCGTGATTGAAAGGATTGGTGGGGTCAATGGCAATGGCCTCTTCAGCAAACCGCACGCCTTCTAATAATGATTGTTCAAATTGAATTCGGTCATTTTCCGTTGGTTCACTGAGAGCTGTCAATCTGGTTAAATCAGCCAAACGCAAACGCGCTCGTTCAGCGACAAATAAATCTTGGTGGTTGAAAGCGTTAGACGCTTCAGCTAATACAGCATCATAAGCAACGACATCACCAGTCTCAGCAAAGGCGCTCATTCCGTCAATAATTTTTACTTGGGCTAAAAATTTCTGACTGAGATAAATAATGACGACCGTAGCCAAAATTATGATAATTACCGCCCCAGCGATAAGCACAAAACCTTGTTGACGATTCCTTGTCACATCAATTACACAAGGCGTGGCAGGGCGTTGTTTAAAGACAATCGCCAGTGCCAAACCAGAAAAGAAAGCTGTCAGGAGCAGGATGACTGGTCCAGGGGTGTAAAAGAACAAAGCCAACCACAAGTACGCAGTTGCAATAATCGTTATTATTCCAATTTGTTGCCAACCTCGATCTAACCAAGACACAACAAACAACTGTCGACCTAAGTAGAAAAAGAGAAGAACTAAAAAGCCAATCAGGAATAATGCCCCAGCCACCCCAGTCGTGATGAAGGTGGTAAACACGTAACTGCTACCACTGGTAAAACTAGTATTCCAAAACTGCGTCTCGTTGATAGCGGGATTTTTATAAAGACGCCAAGCATCTTCAAAGCGATTTGGTCCAATCCCCAGCAGGGCGTTCTCGGCATAAACTGCCATTCCGACTTCCAAAGTAGCGCTGTGCGAGGGACGCACTTCGACATAATTAAGTTGGGTAAACTCGTTAACTTTTCCTCCCAAATAATCGCCACTCACAACAAAAGCCCCTGCAATTAAACAAATCCCAGCCACGATAAGCAAAGAAAAACGCGTGGTGGGAGCAGAGACCTCTAACGCCGCTTCGTGTTTTAGCCAGTTGTCTCTGGCTATGAGATACAAAAATACCGTCAAGCTAACACCAGTAAGCACAATCCAGACGAAAGAGAAATTAACAACCGCTAAAATAATGAGCGAGAGGACTGTCGTCAAAGCAACGAAAGTTCGCGTAATGATGTTAGCTGGGACGCGGTCAATAACACTAATTAACAAAACTAAAGCCAATCCAGCATAGAGAGCTAAGTCATTTAAACTACCGAGCGGAGTAACAAAAATATTGGTTAGTACTCCAAAAGATAGCCATTCCGGACCACCGATAAGTCTACCAATAGTCACTAAATAAACTAAAAGTAAGACCGCTGCGGCACCTAGCAAGAAACGAATTATCAACGTTTTTACTTGACCAAGCAAAGTTGCTAGTGACATCACAAAAGCAAACAGGAGTAAAAAACTGACAGAATGAATATCGAGTGCGGCACCGTAAATGGCGTCAAAGGCATCATTGGAAACTAAGGCGGAAGCAATGGCGACACCGAGAAATCCCCAAAAAACCAAAATCGGCAAGGGTAAGGAGAGTTTAATCCGACCGTGCCTTAACCAAGCCAGACAAACCAGAATTAACACGATGTACAAACCCACCGCCACTATCATCGATTTTACATAACCAAGTTCAACTGCCACTCCCGGAACGATCACTACTGGCAAAAAAACAAACCAGACAGCGAGAATAATTTGCGCTACTCGATTGAATGAATTACTTAAAGGGTCCGTTTCATCGTTGTTTAACCGCGGTGAAAAAATGTTTCGCTGCATAATTTGCTTATTTTTGGGTAACAGTTCAGTGTTTATTCTAACATAAACAAACACACCTCTTAAGAGGTGTGTTTGTGTGTATATAAGCCGAATTCTGTCCGAGCACCTTCTGTAACCAAAGAAAGTTTGTTGCTGTTAATTATCAGCTGATTCTCTTTTCCTACAGAAGGTGCTCGGGATGATCATATACCTGGGATGATAGTTACCCATCACCTCATGCGGCTCTCCGAACACCTTCTGTAACCAAAAAGATTTTGTTGGTATTTAGATACCGACCGACTCTTTTTTTTCTACAGAAGGTGCTCGGCACGGCCTTGCACACAAGTAAGGATTTAGCCGTTTCACCCGAGCACCTTCTGTAACCAAAGAAAGTTTGTTGATAATTAATTATCAGCTGACTCTCTTTTTCTACAGAAGGTGCTCGGCTACACTCCTTGCGGAATGCCCGGTGCTATTGCTAGTCCCGGCGTCTCTGCTCGCACCTCTTCGTGCACCTTTTCCCGTCAACATTCAGACTTAATTGCAACCAACACTTACCGTGACAAGTGTGTCGGATGACTACCTGTATGCTCAAGGAAAAAGGTGCACGAGACGGGTGTTACCCGCTACCTGGCTCCGAACACCTTCTGTAACCAAAAAGATTTTGTTGGTATTTAGATACCGACCGACTCTTTTTTCCTACAGAAGGTGTTCGGGTGTGTTCGGACTTTCCTCCAAGCACCTTCTGTAACCAAAGAAAGTTTGTTGCTGTTTAATTATCAGCTGACTCTCTTTTTCTACAGAAGGTGCTCGGCGATCACCATACACCTTGAATTATAACATAGATTTTACCTTTCTTCCAGCCTAGGAATAACTCCAACAGACACCTCATCACTAACCTCAGCAAAGCCGGTACTGGGAGCAGGCTGACAAACTACTCTAAAGACTTGGCGGTGTGTCAATGGCGCGCTCATTCGTGTCAAGGTTGATTTATTGGTAGAACCACTATGGACAAATGTTTCGGTTCCAGCATTGCCATAATAGGTGCACTCCATTTCATATGAAGCTACTATCTCCAATGTTAAAGTTGTTCGCTCACCCATTCGCACCAAATTCCGATCACTCAAAATAGAGACTTGTGGCGGTGTCAAAGGTGCAGCACTGGCTGGCACGACGGTTAGTGAATGGGGTGTCCAGGCGGATCGATTGCCCTCACTATCAACGGCTCGAACTTGGAGAGGATGCGTACCAACAGCCAACCAACTGGAAGATCTAGTGACAGCTGATCCGCTCGGTACCAAGAAAGCTGGTGCTGATTCATCCACCAGACCATTATTATTCCAGTCAATTTCGTATCTAATTAAATCGTTATCTGGATCAATGGCCACGAAGGTTAGGTGGACAGTTTGACCAATGGTGGCAGTAGTGGGGGCGATTGAACTGGCATCCGCACCGTGAATAACTGGCGGGTAAGGACTGGCGTTAGGAGTTGGTGGGGGTACCGCGTTTTTGTTTATGGTCACTTCACGATACGGCGACCAAATACCAGCAGCGTTCTGACAGCGTAAGCGAAAAGTTTTGCTATCACCCGGATTTAGCTCTAACGCACTATCGCCAGCGAGAATTGTGCCGGCTAATAAACCGTTAGTATTGAAGCCCATCGCCTGACAACTGATAGCGTTGTGCTGACTCCAGGTCAAACGTGTGATTGCGTCAGACGGACCAATCGTACGGGCACCGTTGGTGATTGGGGTAATAAAACCATCTGTCCATAGCGAAAGAAAAGCTTCAGCCGCTGGAGCTGGAGTCCCAGCTGGTGATGGCGTACCTGGTGGTATAGGTGGTACGGGTGGTATAAGTGGCGGAGCCCAAGGCAAGACTGGTGGTAGAGCCGGTGGTAGAGCTGGTATTGGTGGTAGACCAGGCACTGGTGGCAAACCAGGCGGCTGGGCCACTGGTGGTAAGGGTAAAGCCGGTGGCATAACGGCTGGAACATACCAAGCCACCACGACCAGTGGTGTCGCTGCTAAGATAAATAGCGTTAGGAGCACCCCGCCCCGCCCGCTGTTGGTGAATGTTGATGCCATAAAAATTTAATAATTTTTAGCGACGATAGTTGTTAGCCATTCGTCTAAACTAATTCTTCTGGTGTCGAAACCTTCGAGCAGTAATTCTTTTTTGATTATACCACTAATTGTATCAAATAGCAATAAGCGGGCTCTGTCCTCGCCTCCTGGAATAGTCACCGCGAGACCGACATACCGACCTTGTGGCGACAAGACAGCATCATGCAAGATACCATCTTCAAGATTAACGGTGCGGCTTAAGACAAATTTTTGTTCTGTCGCCAGCCACTGGTACAAAGAGACAACGCTATTGGGCAGCAAAGTAGAAGTTTCTAGCTGTCTATCTAAAACCAGCAAAGTGCTCGCATCCGCAAAGTAACGAATTGAACGACTTAGCGTAGTTGCTGTCGGTGACTTAATTTCCGTTACCAGCCGTAACTCCGTCCAATCTTTAGACCAAAGGTATAACAGACCATTACGTTCGACCACGACTAAATCCGCGTCGAGCATAACGGCGTCCGTACCAACTCCAATCGATTCCACCGGCTTAGTAGCATTATTTCTAAGTTGAACCCGAAACACCTCACTCGCTTTGGCTTTTTCACTATTCCCTACCAGCAATATTTGTTCCGTTTCTGGTTGCCATTCTAACTCCTTAAAGTTTGTCGCCTGCTCCGTAAATAATTTATCCAAAACCTGCACCTGACCCTCTTCAATGTAAACAACTTTATTATACCGATACCAAGCAGTAGTATTGTAGATTGGTGTTGGTTTACCCGACAGGGCTATTTTACGATTGCGATTGCTGGTTTGTTTGAGCTGGCTAATTCCAGTCCCCAAAAATGGGTAATTATTAACTGTTAGATTTAGATGGGCCGGTAGGAATGAATCAGCTTCAACACCATACACATAAAGTCGAGGTGTGCTTTCGGGCAATCTTTCATCGAGAAGTGATAGTGTTAGATAACCAGATAATTCTTCTTGCTCTCGCATCTCAGAATTGACTGGATCATATTCAGTCACCTGCACCAAAAAATTCGACTGATAAGCGAGGTTGGTATAAAAGAAACTATACGGGACTGGTCGCCATTCATAAGTGTGTTCAATGGCCACTGTTGGCTCTGTCCATTCGGCTTGGGCGGCAGTAAACAAATCGCTGTATGCTTGTGACTCACGCATTGCCGCTACCATGGCTTGCGCTAATTTTAACCCATACTCAATATCGACCGCCCAATGCGAACCACTCGTCAACACATCAGCTAGATAAGCTCGCAACTGCTCTTCATACAAACGAGCGTAAGTCGGATTGATGCTGGCTAGAATTGTTAAAACGGTTGCTACTTCAGGGACCGTCAGACTGGGGAAACTCGCTGCGTGGTAGGTTAACTGTGAGGTGATTTGTTGGTCATAAAAAGCTGGTGGCGCAACATCAAAATGACGCTGTAATTTTACTGTCGCCGCCCGGGTATCAGCGAGGGCGGTGTCGATTAAGCGACTGGTGGCTTGGCGTGTGCCTGGTGTTAAAAAATGGTGTAAGGTCAGTCCGGGTAAAATCAGTAAATTGCCGATGTAATAGCTAGTGCTCCGGACATGGAGAGCGCTAGCTGTGCTTGATGATTGCTGGGCTGATTTAATTTCCGCCAAGGCAACTTGTATTTCTTCGTCAGTGTTTGGTGTATTTATCTCTCTGGTAAAAAATAATTCCCTGACGGCGGGAATGGCTTCCGCATCATGAATAATTCGTGACTGATTAACATAATTGCTGATATAAGCAGTCTCCGTCGCCCGTGCCGAAAACGTATGAATTGGCACTGTTGGTAAAACCACAACTTCTTCTGTGCTTCTATTTTCCTGCCACCACAAAAATCCCAATACTAGAAAAAAGACACCGGTTGCTAAAAGCAAAAAACGCGGTAAGTAACGATTGTATAAGTAAAATTTTACCTCTGGGTCCATTACCTAAATGATACAACGTGTTTGCTGTCCAGCTCTATTTTATAAACATTACAAGCCAGCTGGTAATTCGATAAAATCTCCCACGGCAATTTCGTGTTTAGCGACAAATCCAGCCACCGTTTCAATAACATAAACCGCTGGTGCGTCTGGAATAAAAGCTTCTGGATATGACTCTGGTGCAGCCTCGTTAACTAGAGAGACTACCTTTCCAGCTTCATCTAACCAAATGATGTCAATCGCATAGTTCATATCCTTCATCCAAATCGCATGCAGACCAGCCGTATCAAACACAAACAACTTAACCACTTCTTCTGGCAAATACGGGGTGTTGGATAAACCCCGAATTCGTTCCGGCCAACTATCAGCAACCGCTGCGTAGACCGTCACTCCCGCTATCGTCATTGGTATTGTTTCTGGAAACAGATCACGCCACACCTTCCCTTCCGCGTGAGTCATGTCAGCCGGTTGGTCAGTACCAAATATTGAATTGATAAGCGCTGCCGTCAGTTCATCTTGGGTGGGCACGTGCGGTGTATAGTGGATTTTGTAGTAAACATAAGAAGCCAAACCAATCGGCACCAAAAAAGCCACACTGAGAGTGTAAATCGGCCAGCGTTTGATACGGGCTTTTTTTGTTCGCATAGCAAAACTCTGTGTCTAGGACAAAGAGAGGTAAATGTAAGCTGTTAAACCTGAAACCAGCGCTCCCAAAAACGCTCCCCACGCCATATCAACCAGCGAAACCAGTAGTGGCCAGTCGCGAATGGTTGCTAAATTAGTGAGATTGTAGGTAGCATAAGTAAAAAATCCAAACAACATTCCCAAAAACACCGCCTGTCCCACCGCCCCAGCTTGGACTCCCGGATAAATGGCAAAATAAGTCAAACCTACTAGGAAAATCAGGTAGAAAACGATTGCGGCCACCCAATTGACTTCACCCAACAAATACCCCAACTTGGTTTGGTAGAAATTTTTTGCCAACCAACCCAACCACACCATATCGATGATGAAAAAAATTGGAATAGCGATCGCGTAAAGATGAATAAAGGTAACGGTCGACATAACATCTCTAGTATAGCAGAATAATTTTCAGTAGCCCAGACCAGCTTATTGCTTCACCCCTGGGCGAAACTACGCACGTTAATTTATAAAAGGTCTACCCTATGTAGGATAGACCTTTGGCAAATTAAACCGATTAGCCACTGATTGTAATTAACGGCTGTCCTTCACCTCATCCAGATTGAGCCAAGACACCCACCAGACAGTTTCCTTGTGATATTCCTCTGAAGATTTGTCGTGATGTTCCTCCTCGTGTTTATCCTCACCATGTTTATGAACATCACCCAGCATAAGATTGATGCTGCCCATCAAGATTAATCCCATTAACACAATCCCTAGATGTTTAAACAAGCTAATCTTTGTCTCGTGATTTTTTGGCTTAGGTAACAAATCATTGATAACCACGTGCGCAAAGAAACCAGCTGATACAGCCAGCAATAATCCTTCCAACTCAGTCGTCGCCAAAGCCAAAACACCAATAACCACACCGACCAGAATCGTGCTGGAAACGGCAAAGTTTATGAGCAGGGCGTGCAAGGTAGAGTAACCGGCTCTACGCAAAACGAAAAACTCAGCAATTTCTTGCAGTGTCTCATGAATCACGACTGAGATGGTCGTGATAATACCCAGTACTGGTGACGCGGCGTAAGCCACTGCCAAAACCACTCCGTCAGCCAAGTTATGAATGCCGTCAGCAACTAATAATTTTTTAGCAGCCTTGGTTTTTGGTTTATCTTTGTCACCGCTTTGAATCTGCGCCTCAGGCAAAAGCCAGTGCATTATGGCAGCCAGCGCATAACCAGCGATAATAAGCAACGCTCCTAGCCAAAATTGTTCTACAATTTCAAAAACTTTAAAGGAAAGGGCGGTGACAGTGATTAGAAAAACTCCAGCCGCAAACGAAACGAGATACGTCAGGCGATTTAACAAAAATGACTCAGCCACGCGACTCACAAACAAAACTCCGCTTAAAGATACCAACATCACGGCACCGGCTGCTAAAATTAGTTCCATACCAAATCAATTATATAATGCAAATAATTTGCATTATATAAAAATCGTGTGACTTTTGCAAGTAATTTGCAAAAGTCACACGATTTTAGTATAGTGTTGTCAATCTATGCGTCTCACCAGTCACCGTAAAGAAATCATCGACTTGCTCACCGCCAGTGCGGACGCTCTATCTGCAGCCGCCATTCACTCCGCCCTTCCCCACATAAACCTAGTTACTATTTACCGAAACTTAGACCAGTTTGTAAACGCCAAGCTAGTAAAAAAATTATTCTTAGGAAACCAAGAGGCGGTTTATGAAATTGCTGCTGAGCCCCACCATCACGCTATTTGTTCCCATTGCCATAAGGTCATTCACTTTGACATAACTAATGACGACCTAAAAAAAAGTTTTGTTATTCCCAATTTTACCACCACCGCTGTTGAAGTTACTGTCTTAGGGACTTGCCGGAAACACTTAAAGCAACAACCACGAACCGAGACCAAGTAACAAAAGCAATCCAAACACATCTGTAGCCGTGGTAATAATAACCACTGACATTGCAGCCGGATCCCTATTTATATATTTGAGAAAGAGTGGTGTGAAAGATCCAAATATTCCAGCAATTATATGTAGACCCACCATAGTCAAGCCAACAACGAGACCGAGTAAAGCACTCTGGTTCCAAAGCACAGAAATGACAGCCACAATTAGACCGATAACAATGCCGTTATACAAGCCAGCCAACGCCTCCCGCTTAACTACTGTTGTCATATCCCGATAAGAAATTGTTCCCAGAGCTAATCCGCGCAACATCACCGCAAAGGCCTGGCTGCCAGCGTTACTCCCCATACCAGCCACAATCGGTATATACATCGCCAACATAACTAATTTATCTAGAGTGTCCTCAAAAGTAAAAACCACATAGCCTGCCAAAAAAGTCGTAGCTAAATTTAACACCAACCACCGGTAACGATATTTAAATTTTTGCCACGCTGGATCAAGCGGTTTTTCATTATCATCAAGACCGCTGACATCGTACAAACTCTCGGCTGGTAGTTTTCCGAACAAGTTTAAGGCATCGTCAGCATAGATAATTCCCAGCACGCTTTCATCTCGGTCCACAACTACGATTTTTTTTCGCTGCGAAACTGAAAACAACTCCATAATTTGCGTCACTTCCGCGCGGTAAGATATAGTTTGGACTGGCTGCACGAATTTTTTTATCGCCAGTGAATTACGCTGACGTACCAAAACAGAAAACTGTACCTCCCCCACCAGTTCGCCGTTTTGCTGCACTAATATCTCAGGAAAAACGCCGACATCTTCGTAGTGTTCCTCAGCCGCATCGGCAGCCTCACCAACGGTTGCCGTAATTGGTATGAGTACATAATTAAAACTCATCAACGACACCGAGGCCTGTGGATGAAAACGCAAAAAA
Organism: Patescibacteria group bacterium UBA661; assembly: GCA_002299465.1. Lineage (GTDB taxonomy): Bacteria > Patescibacteriota > Minisyncoccia > Phycocordibacterales > UBA918 > OLB19. The sequence goes on along the minus strand of DBNX01000018.1, from coordinate 98,146 downwards.
TATTCAATTTTTTCACGCGCCTCTGTCTTTACTTTCTTTATAATGCGCAAGCGTCGCTTTTCATCTTTTAGCCGCGCCAATACATTTTCTGCCTGCCGGGGCGCCATATGGTCAACCAAATCAGCGATCTCAGCCTCTTTTAATTCACGCAAAAGGGACTGTTGAATATGCGGGGAAAGTTCTTGTAGAACAGCACTGCGTTCTGCTAAAGTAAGCCGCCGAAAACGAGATAGTCGCTCAGCTGGTAAACGTAATATTTTGTTTAATTCATTTAATAGTTTTTCATTCACTAGCTAAATTATAACAAAAACAAAACTGACCTAGACATTCAGTACACAAGGTCTAATGATTGATTTTTTATAGCAGAAAAGTCATTTGCGTGGACTTTTATTTTTACTGCGCGGTCGAAGGGATTTGAACCCTCGGCCTCCGCCGTGACAGGGCGGCGCTCTAACCAGCTGAGCTACGACCGCAGTAATCTAAAAATTTCTTTCTTCCACCTCTTTATTACAGAGTGGCAGTATACTATAACAAAAACCGTACGGGTGCAAACATTTTGTTTAGCTCAAATCACCCACAAGAGTTAGTTTGGCGAGCTAAATTAGGAACAAAATTATCACTCCCACCCAGTCCGCTGGACTCTGTGCCGTCTTACTGCTCTACGCTT
>DBNX01000018.1:96996-97138 GCA_002299465.1 Patescibacteria group bacterium UBA661 | reverse complement strand
TGTCGACGGGAGGGAACGATCCTTACAGGATCAGTACACCTTGTGGGTAGTTTGTTTCGCTTCACTCACAAACTTCCGCACAAGGTCATCGTTCCCTCCATCCAGTCCGCTGGACTGGATGCCGTCTTACTGCTCTACGCTT
>DBNX01000018.1:0-96657 GCA_002299465.1 Patescibacteria group bacterium UBA661 | reverse complement strand
TGTCGACGGGAGGGAACGATCCTCCGACCTTAGCTTTATGAGTGCTACGCTCTAACCAACTGAGCTACGTCGACAACTGGCGATGCTACACCACAACGCCCGACCTCATACTGTTTTAAACAGTGTTTGCAACGATACTATATTTTTATTTTCTAAGCAATGTATTTTTCTGCTCTGTTGCCAGTATTTTTTCAGCTTTTTCAATGTCTTCTGGGTAACCAATTGGTATCCACAGCGATTGCTCAACCACAGCAATTGGGTACTCTTTTGCATACTCACGTAAAACATCCGTTAGATAATACTCACCCTTGGTTTCCACTGCGTACGGGTCGTATTTAAAAATATTTTCATCCAGTACCATCACGCCGGTAGAAGCTAGATTGGAGGGTGGATGTTCTGGTTTTTCAATCATCTCAGCCAAAGTGCCGTCAGGATAGCGGACAACAATACCAAATTTTTCTGGTTTGTCGGTGGTAAAAGTAAGCATTGACCGCGTGTAGGAAGTGGCTCTGGCGATATCAATTGCTCCGTGTAAATCATCCGCGAACATAAAGAGAAACCTGCCTTTTAGTAAATCTTTACATAACCACAAGGCGTGCGCCGTTCCCTTCTGCTCTTCTTGGTGTACGTATGTTACTTTTTTTCCGTAAAATTCTTTACCACAATGTTCCTTAATTTTATCCTCCAGATACCCGGTCACAATGATAAGTTCATCAATCGCGCTCGGCAAAGAAGCCACAATATGATCGAGCAGAGTCTTGCCTGACACTTTGACTAGTGGCTTTGGTAAATTATCAGTCAGCGGTCTGAGACGAGTTCCTTTTCCGGCAGCTAAAATAACACATTGCATATTGGCAATAGTATGCCACAAACATTAATCTAAACAAAACTAGAAAGTCCCACCAAGAGTCTTGTTCTGGGTGGGACAGACCCACTGCAAAGATTGCGTTAATATGCTATCTGTTGTATATTCATCCCACCACAATCTTTGTGATAAAAAAATAATATAGCGGGGTAGAGGAGAGGTACCTCGGGAGGCTCATAACCTCCAGACCCCGGTTCGATTCCGGGCCCCGCAACAAATGCAAAAACACTCCTGACGGGAGTGTTTTTGCATTTGTTGCGGGGTGAAGAGCTTCAATCTGTGACTCAATTTTGCGCTCAGTCGCTCGCGAAAAAGCGCCCTTGCCCATTTGGGCAAGGGCGCTTTTCCAAACACCACTTAAGTCTTAGTGTACACCCAGCTCACCAAATACCTGTCGGTACTGCTTGATGGTGTCTTCAGCTAGACGCTTTGTTAGTACAAAGTCTGCCCCACCGTGCGCTACTTGATTACGTACCTTATGTGCCTGCCAAGCGGCATCGAGACTTTGTAGCTGGCTCGGAGAAATACTCCGCAAGCGTTCGCCCAGCGACTGCCCCGCATATCCACGTTCTTTCAAAATTAAATCCAGCATAATATCAGCTTCAATGATGGCGAGTTTCCAATCGTTAGGATGAATGGAATTGATGTGATTCAATATATCCTCCATTCGACTATTCTTTGGTCCGCTACGAAAACGCTCATCCCAAATTCGCTCCCGTTCTTTTATCATTGCTGCCCTTAATTCAGTCAGCTGATTATAGCGGGTGGTGGCATAGACGTACAAAGCCAACATAATAATCGATATGGTGTAAGCAAAAAAAGCATAGCCAGTCCAAATCAAATTCAGCCATTCAAAAATTTGTAAGGAATCAAAATAACCACCAAATTCTAGACCCGCAAAAAATTCCGTAAACGGTGAATCCACCGCCGTGACATTAGCCGCCGGAATGATTATCCCGTCTTGGTTAGTGGTGGTGGCACCGGTAATAATTGGATTCATACTATCACCACTTACTGGCGATTGTCGTAAAGCAACTTACCAAGTGATAAGAGACGAGTGTCGCCACCGTGTGGTCCTACATATTGTACCCCAACTGGTAACTTAACACCGTCCCGTTCGACTGTACCCATGGGGAATGTGAGCGCCGGTACGCCAGTTAAATTAACCGGTACTGTAAAAATGTCCTGCTTGTATAAAGCCAGCAAATCTTCTTGTTCACCTAGACGAAACGCTGGGGTGGGGGTGGTGGGCGTCAAAATAACATCCACTGACTTAAAAATCGTCGCCAATTCCTCCCGCATTAATACCCGCACTCGTTCCGCCTTACCGTAATAAGCGTCGTAGTAGCCAGAAGAAAGTACATACGTGCCGAGCAAAATTCGCCGTTTAACTTCTGGACCAAAGCCCGCTGCTCGTGTCTTTTCATAGACCTCAAGCAAATTATCACCAGCCGCCGCTAAGCCGTAACGCATTCCATCGTAGCGAGCCAAATTGGATGATATTTCAGCCGGTACAACGATGTAGTACGCGGCTAGACCTTGCTCAAAAAGAGGTAAATCAACCTCAATTACTTGGTGACCGAGCGATCGCAACAAAGCTACGTGCGCCTCAAAAATTTTTAAAACATCAGCGTCTACCCCCGAAGAAAGAAAGCCGCGCGGTATACCAAACGTGTAGGATTTCTTAATCGGCACTGGAGCGTAAGTATCGGGAGTGATGGTGGTGGCGTCATAAGTATCATTGCCTGCCATAATGGAATGTATTAGCTCGGCATCAGCAACAGAATTAGTGAGCGGTCCCGCCTGATCGAGAGAGGAACCCATCGCCATCAATCCGTAGCGAGAAACGACACCGTAAGTTGGCTTAAAACCCACCAACCCACAAAAACTTGCTGGTTGACGAATGGATCCCCCGGTATCAGTACCAATCGCCACCGGCACCGCCCCCATCGCCACCGCCGCTGCCGAACCACCCGATGAGCCCCCCGGCGTTCGAGACAAATCGAGTGGATTTCTAGTCACCCCGAACGCTGAATTTTCCGTTGAACCACCCATCGCAAATTCATCTAAATTAGTCGCTCCCACGAAAATTGCCCCCGCCGCCCTTAGCTTGGCGATAATAGTCGCATCATAAGTTGCCTGGTATGACTCCAAAATTTTCGAGGCACCCGTCGCACGTTTTCCTTTAAGCAAAATATTATTTTTAACCGCTATCGGTACTCCCAGCAACGGTCGCTTATTGCCTTCATTAGTTAATTCTTTATCCGCCAGACGCGCCCTCTCAAGAGCATCATCGTAAATATCGAGAAAAGCATTAATGTCCTGATTTTTTTCTTTGCTAATTTTAAGAGACTCAGACACGACAGCTTCAATCGTAGTTGTGCCCTTAGTGTAAGCGGTCTTTAGTTCAGTAATCGTTTTTAACATAAGCCAATATCTCTTAATCAGTCTGCAATATTTTCTTTACCACCAAGTAACGACCTTCCGTTTTAGGCATTTCTGCTAGGAGTTCTTTAGTGTACGCCTCAGGTTCGTTTGTAACTAAATCTGGTCTAAAGACATTGTAACGAGCCCCGACCGTAGGCTTTAAACTCACATCATCCTCGCCTGCTAATTGCTTGACCTTACTCACATAATCCAAAACTGCCGACATTTCTTTTGCAAACTTAACAATCTCCTGCTCAGTGAGCTCAATTCGCGCCAACTTAGCCAAGTGCCTAACTTCTTCTTGTGTCATATTTGATTGGCATCATACCATAAAATTACGACTAAGCACTAAGTTGCAAAAACTCAGTCTCCGTCAAAATGGAGACTCCCAATCTGTGCGCTTCAGCTAATTTACCGCCCGGACTGGCTCCCACCACCAAATAATCAGTTTTCTTTGTTAACGAGCCGACAATTCGCGCGCCCGCGCGGCGGGCTTTTTCCTCTGCCTCACCTCTAGTCAGACTCGCTAACGTGCCAGTAAACAAAATAGTTTTGCCAGCCAAAGCACCAACGGTAACCAGCGGTTGGTCTGCCTGAATGTCGAGATGGGCTAGTAGTCTGGTTAAAGCGGCTTGTCGTTTTGGATCGCTTTGCCAAGCTTTTATCTCAGTTGCCACCACTTCCCCTACTCCATTAATGGCTAGTAGTTCTTCGTAGCTGGCCTGACGTAGTTTTTCCATACTACCAAACGAACGCGCCAACAAAAGAGCTGTCTCCTCCCCTACTTGATCAAGTGCCAACGCCGTAAGCAAGCGCCCAAGAGTAATCCGGCGGGAATTTTTAATAGCAGCAACCGCGTTCTCGGCTGATTTATCCTTAAAACCGGGGAGTGATAAAAAATCTGCTTTCGTGAGCGTAAACAAGTCAGCAGGCTCTTTGCTTAACCCAGCGTCCCACAAGGCATCAATAGTCTTGGGACCGACCCCGTCAATGTTCAGCCCTGTCTTTCCGACAAAATAATACATTTGCTGTTTTATTAACCATTCTGAATCGCGTGTCACACAACGGTACGCCGCGGTACCCGGGACACGTTCAATTCGACCATCGCCGCCACAAGCTGCCACCCGCTCTGGAAAGCGAAAAGGTGTAGTCTTGGCCGGTCGCAATTCTTTCAGTACCGCTACCACCTCCGGTATGATATCGCCGGCCTTACGCAAAATAATCGTATCGCCCACTCGCAAATCGAGCCGTTTAATTTGATCTTCGTTGTGTAGCGTAGCCCGCGAGACAGTCGAGCCGTCAATAAAAACCGGTCGGAGATTAGCGACTGGCGTCACCACTCCCGTTCGCCCCACCTGCAATTCAATGTCTTCTACTACGGTAGTTGTTTCCACTGCGGGAAATTTATAAGCGACACCAAAGCGCGGTGACTTGGCAGTATAACCAGCTAATTTTTGCAATTCGATAGCATTGACTTTAATCACTATCCCGTCAACACCATACGGCAAGGCTTCGTGATCTGCTTTCCACTCGGCATAATATTGCTCAATCTCACTAGTATTTTTACAACATTGTGAATGCTCGCTGGTTGGTAAACCTAAACTCCCGAGAAGTTTTAACTCTTCCCACTGGGTGCGTGGGGCTGGTGGTGCACCGGCTACAGACTGATATCTATCTACATCATAAACATACAAAGCTAAGTTACGCGCAGCTGCGATATTGGCGTCTAATTGTCGTAGCGACCCCGCCGCCGCATTACGCGGATTCGCAAAAAGTGGTTCGGTATTCGCCTTCCTGTCTTCATTAAGACGCACAAACTCCGATTTAGAAAGCCACACTTCACCCACACCAATCAAATCCACCGGCCATTTGAGTTTCCTCGGCAATGATTTGATGGTTTTGGCGGTGTGTGTCACATCCTCACCCACTGCCCCATCACCACGCGTTGCCGCCCGATACAATTCTCCACGCCGATATTCCAACACAATTTTAAGACCATCAATTTTATGTTCAACCACATAATCTGGTTGTTGGTGCTCTTTGTCTTGTTTCTCTAAGCAACGCAACAGACGCTCTTCCCAAGCCCTGAGTTCGTCGTAATTAAAAATATTATCAAAAGACCACTGCGGTTCGACGTGAGTAACTTTACTAAACGCCTGACTAACGGCACTGCCAATTTGTTTGGTTACCTTGCTATTCTTGCCCTCCAGACTTTCTTCTAAGTTGGCTAATTCCCTGACTAAAGCATCGTAAGCTTCGTCTGATATCTCGGGCGCATCTTTGGTGTGATATTGGTGTTGATGATGGGCCACTAACTTCCGTAGACTAACCAGTCGAGTCCTGTCTCCCTTACGCCTATCTGTCATAGCTACAATTGTAACAAAATATCTCGCTCGACGATACCAATTCTGCCAATATCATTACAGTGCGCATTGTAGCCGCGTACTGAGATAACGGTGCATCTACCACCAGAAGGGCAGGCTATGGAATTTTCGGGTGAACTGGGGATGTAATTTTGTATGTTATTAAAATTGGACACGATATCACCTGGTTCCGAATTGATGGTGAGCATATCAACAATTGAGCAACGGGCTGGCTGACCAAATGCGCTTGGCCAATTTAATGTGTAGTTGTAATGATAAACACTCGGTAACGCGTTTTGAATAATATCTACAGTCCCAGGAACTGCTGGGCTAGTAAAACAACTAACCGGCACCGAACCACCTGTCTCATAGTCGCCTCGAAAGGCGTGCCTATGATACAAAATACAATCCACTCCACCACTAGCAGCATAAAAGGCACTCTCGGAATCTTTACTGATAGTCGCTAAACGCAATTGTTTAATTGTTAAATCCATCAGCGAAACCAGCACTGCAATCACTACTGACACCACGACCAGTGACATCAGAAGCGCAAAACCAGATTGTAATTTTTTACGGAGCAGCATAGATATTGTAAAGATAAGTAACCACCTCAACCCGCTGATCAGCAATCAACGTGCCGGTGCGCCAAGTGACAGTTGAGTTCACTCGGACTGCGTTAGGGCTCACGGCGGGAATCGGAGTAAGTCTGATAGTGCGCGTAAATGGCGTCTGTGTGTTTCCAGAAATACCTGTCAGCGGTTGGTGAGTGTATCTAGCCCGAGCGTTGGCGTCACTATTTAAGAAAAGTCGACAGCCAGTCCCGGCACCACAATTAATCGGGGCTCGTAGATTTTCATTATTTAACCACTCCAAACCGCAACCAGATGCTCCGTAACAATTAACTAGGTAGCCGTTACTGTTTGTAAACTGACTCCAGGGATTCGGATTCGTGCCTTGAAAATATCCTAAAAAATAGTCGTTTCTAATTTTCTCTACCAGCTCCGCCCCCTCCTGGGCCAGGAAGGTGGCTTCTACTTGTTCCGTGGCAAAATCTGCACTTCGACCGATACCAGCAATAATTGTCATCGGACCGACCAGCACCAACAAGAGTATCGACAACGCCACCAGCACCTCTACTAAGGAGAAGCCTTGGTTTTTAATACTGACTGAAGTTGTTTTCATAAGTCTAGAATACGCTGCGTTACCGTGGTGTGTAATTGGTACTCTTTGTTATTGTTGCGCTCCTCCCGGGCTCGGATTGAAATGGTAACTGTCGGCTGAACAACATTGTTATTGTTACTACCAGCGAGTGTGTCGGTGCCAGTCACCGTTATTCTAAAGTCTTCTACTATCAAACCACTCGACAGCATTGTTTCTGAAGGCGCGTTACCCACTCGTCTTTTGATTGTATTTTCATTGTCGTCAAAATAATAAAGGATGCGATTAGCACCTGGTCCGGTTATACTATCACCACCTTCGACAAAGGAGATACCACGAAAGGCCAGGCTGTTAATTGGTGGACCACCCCCACCCGGACAATCCCTAGTACGAGTCACCGGAATAGAATCATGTTGGTTTAAACTTGAGTCGAATACTCGAGGCGGCGGTCCGCCCCCCCACCCAGGAACACCTCCATTTTCTAAAGCAGCTCCCACACAAACATAACCCGAACCCGTTCTAATCTCACGCGTCATTGCGTCCAAAGCAAACGATAAATTTGTCATAACACTCTGCTCTTCTTGCATCATCCGGTTAGTCGACAACAGTACGATGAGCGAACCCACTGCTATCGTGACCACAAAAGAAAAAATGGCGAGCGAGACAATCATCTCAATCAGCGTAAAACCATCTTCACGCCGCCAAGATTTTAAGCCGTAAATAAACATAATAACATTATACAGTTACTTTACCGAAATCTGTCCCGCTGGTGTGATTTCGATAACACGAAAACTGCTCAGATTGGTACTCACAGCAACAAAGATTTCTACTGTCCCTGAGAGATTAGGATCACCGTTAATTATGGCGTCAAAGTTTGGTCGTTCGAAGGCGATGTCAACAATCCCCCCAGAGACAGGACTGCCCCCAACCCGAATCTCACTAATCACAAACCGCCGGTCAAGCGCACCCAAACGCCCAATCTGTTCCCCGGCATCATATCGACGATTAACCGGCGAACCATCTCTAAAAATAATGTAGTTACTACCAAAACCTGGGTTAGAATTAAAACGCAGACCATAAATATTCCGAAAACCCGTCACATCTCTAGTCGCACTCACTGCCATAATCTGCTTTTCCCTGATAGCCAAAGCGAGTTCATAAGCTTGGTTTTGCAATAATGTAGCGCTATTGAAAGCATCGTGGCGGGCTATCAAAATACTAAGCACCAACATCATAATGCCAATACTGACCATCAACTCGACCAAGCCAAAACCCTGCTCACGGCGGAGCTTGTCTTGTCTAAACAAAATGTTTTTCTTACCCACCATAAGTCAATAGTGCAATTGCATCAATTTGCCACAACCACACCAACAAGAAACCGATGATAAGAAATGGTGCGAATGGTACAGCACTTTTCATTGTAAGTTGATAACGCCGAAAACGTAAGGGTAATTGTCCACGCTTAGCCAAGTGCTGCCCAAGCAATAAAAGCAAGCTGACGGCCGCCCCTACCCAAAACGCCAAAGCAATCATTGAAAACACACCGACGTAACCGACCAGCAATCCCAAGGGAAATGCCAACTTCACATCACCAAAACCAATCCACTTCCCTTTAGAAAAATGCCAAATTAAGAAAAAGAACGCCGCCCCTAAACCCGCCCCAAGCAAATTATAGACAACTAGCCAGGATTTGTTTGTCAGCCATAAGTAGTAGCCATTTTGTGCCAACGCCAAGACCAACAACGCCAAGACCAACTCATCTGGAATAATGAAATGCCTCAAATCATAAACCGCCACCACGACCAGTGCCGCCACCACCAACCAAGCGAGTAAAATTGGTACCACCCCAACAAATACCAACCAGACCGTTACAAACAAACACCCCGTCAACAACTCAACCAGAAAATACCGCGCTGGGATGTAGGAACGACAACTGAAGCACCGCCCCCGCAGACCCACGTACGACAGCAGTGGTACGAGTTCTAAGGCAGTCAAATTATGGCCACAAGAAAGACAGTGCGAATGTCCAGCTAGAGATTTGCCAGTATGCAGACGATACAAGACAACATTAAGAAAACTTCCAATAATGCTACCAAAGATAAAGACCATTGCGACCTGCCAATAAAACGGAACCAAGCTAAGAGCATCCATAGTAATAGTGAAAGTATAACACTGTTACTTGCTCCAGTGCTAAAGCTATGGACACACTACCTCCCCTACTGCCAAAGCCACATTGACATTCTTGCCAGTGCCCGCGCTATCAACACACCAGTGCGTCGTGCTACTGAGGGCGACAGAAGCAGCGAAAGCCTCGGTAGTGCTGTTGCACACCACCGCCTCCGGCGCGAAGCGTTCGATGGAAGTTATAATTCTTGCGATATCGGTACTGGTAGCAAAACCGTTACTACCACACACCACATCGTAGGTCAGAGCTTGGGCTTCATCCACCTTAGCGCGCTTGGCGAGCATAGTCATTTCGCTCTTGATTTTTGCTTCCAGCCCCTCATCACGAGCATCGCCTAAAGCGCCTAGCACTACCGCCACCAAAATACCGATAATCGCAATTACAATCAGCAACTCCACAATGGTAAAACCCCGCATAAATCTTTTATCCTAAAATTATAGCAAACAAAACCAAAACACACCCCGTGGGGTGTGTTTTGGTTTTGAGTGACCAGTGTCTTTATGTTGCTGGGCAAGTCCAGAGATTATTCGGACCATTAAACACTGTGGATGCTACGGCAGCAGAAATTTGCCGTGAATTGCCGGTACTATCAACACACCAGAAAGCAGTCTGTGGAGCAGCTAGTGGCGCAACAATTAAGTAACGATCGGCTTCAGATCGGCAACTAGCAATGCGGGTAGCTGGATCAGCACCGTTAGTAGCCACAAAACCAGGTATTCCGTGAGTTCCAGGTGCATATTGTGTTGAAGCTCCAACAGCCCTCATCGCGGCTCGAATTAAGTTTGCAACTCGATCATCTTGACAAACCGTAGCATAAGATAGGTTACTAGCAGTAAAAACCATCTCAGCTTGAGGACGAATATTGGCTATTGATTGTTGTACGGAGGCGTTTTGTCCACCGCTACGCGCATCGTTGAGAGAACCGATAACCACGGCCGCCAAGATACCAATAATCGCGATAACGACGAGGAGTTCAATGAGAGTAAAACCTCGTGTCAGTAATATTTTTGTATTCATAAATTTTTTAATTTGTTAATTTGTTTAGTTTGGCAATTCAGATATCAGCTGCGCACCTGAAGTGTCCGCCCCAGAAGCCTACGTTGTACGTGGCTTAGCTTTATTATACTTTTACCGGACACTTGCTCTTCAGGTTGCTGTGGACAACTTTTATCTGTTCCTTTCTGCTTAGAAAGCAGTAGTCATATTGTAGATCGGCATCAAGACTGAGGCGAGGAGGACACCTACCCCCAGACCTAGGAGCACAATCATCGCTGGTTCAATCAAACCAATGAGTGTATCAACCGCGTTGTTAACCTCTCGGCGATAAAAATTAGCGAGTGTCTGCAGAATATCAGCTAGACTACCTGTCTCTTCACCCACTTTTGCCATTTGCGTCAAGACGCCTGGAATCTCTGGATATTCGGAGATAGCGTCCGCAAAAGAACGTCCCCCGCGCACTTCCATAAGAGAATTCTGGAGAATCTCTTGATAGACCTTGTTATCAACTACGTCAGCTGTCACCTCGAGCGCCTGCACCATCGAGACACCACTACTAAGCATGGTGGCTAGATTGTCACAGATGCGGGTGAGGAGTAATTTGCGTTGCAAATCGCCGATGTACGGGACAGAGATAATAAATTCATCATAAGTTCGGCGCCCGACCTCCGTCCCGATAAATCGCCATAAGCCATAACCACCCACCGCCAAGGCAACAAAAATCAGCGCCATATTATTAACCAAAAAATCTGAAAGTCCGATGACGATTAGTGTGTAGATTGGTAATTCTTGACCAGACTCAGTCAAGATAGTGGCAATGCGCGGAATCACCATCGTCAGCATCAAAAACATTACCCCGATAAAAATCAGTATCACGAACGCTGGGTAGATGAGGGCGTTTTTGGCTTTCGTGACAATCTCATAAGAACGATCTAAGTAATCCGCTAGATAATTAAAAGATTTTTCCAGCGACCCAGATTCCTCACCCGCTCGCACGAGATTGACGTAGAAAGAAGAAAACACGTCATTGTGTTTAGCTAACGCCCTAGAGATTGTACTACCACCCTGCAAATCCTCGACAATTTCGTTCATTACTTTCTTCAGTTTATTGTTTTCAACTTCTGCCGAAAGTAGTCGAAAAATACGCAAGGGTGAGACGTGGGCTTGAAAAAGCGTAGAGATTTGTCGGGAGAGGATAACCACTTCTTTGTTCGAGACTGAATTAAACAAAGAGAATTCAATATTCAGCAAGGCCTCAATTCCGGTTTTTTCTTCAATCGGATCAATTGACAGGATTGTGTATCCCCGCCTTTGTACCGCACCGATAGCAGCATCAATAGTAACGGCTTCGACCGTACCCTCTTTTTGCACCTCGAGCTTGTCAACGGCGATGTATTTGAAAAGCATAAAAAATTAAATTAGCCGTTCCAGACCTTTGGGGTTTATTGAATAAGTAAAAGCTGTCTCAACGGTAACCGCTCCATTTTGGACGAGTTTCGCTAGAGAGCGGTTCATATCGATCATGCCGTGCTCTAATCCAGTCTCAATCACTGCTGGTATTTCGTGAATACGATTCTCGCGAATGAGATTACTGACCGCGGTGTTGTTGATGAGTAATTCATAGGCCGGTACCAGACCCCCATTAACATGCGGTATAAGCCGTTGTGAAAAAATAGCAATCAGCGAACTAGAAAGCTGAGTCCTGATTTGAGCTTGTTGGTCGCCAGGAAAAGTGTCGATGATACGACTAATCGTCTGGGCTGCATCGTTGGTGTGTAAAGTCGAGTAGACTAAGTGTCCAGTCTCAGCAGCTGTGACGGCAGTAGAGATGGTTTCTGCATTGCGCATCTCCCCCACCAAAATCACGTCCACATCTTGGCGAAAGGCAGCGTTTAGGGCATTTTGGAAACTTGGCGTATCAAGTCCGACTTCGCGCTGGTCAATTAATGACTTATCTTCCGTGTAAACATACTCAATCGGATCTTCGATAGTCACAATGTGTTCGGCTCGAGTCTGGTTGATGCGGTTAAGCATCGCTGCCAAAGTAGTCGATTTACCTTGCCCAACCGGCCCGACGCACAAAAAGAAACCCTGGGGTCTTTGTGTGAATGATTCAAGAATCGGCGGGAGATTTAACTCTTCAAAAGATCTTATGACATTAGGGATAAGCCGAAGTGCAATCGCCTTGCGCCCGCGTTGCCAAAAAGCGTTCCCGCGAAAACGTACGAGTTGTGGTGTTTCGTAAGAAAAATCCACTTCTTCTCTACGCTCTAGGCGCTCTAATTGGTCTGGGCGCATTGCTACTTTCGTAAAACCTAGTAAGTCAGCTTCCGTTAAAATTGGTTTTTTAACGAGTGGTAAAAGCTTGCCTGACACGCGAATGAGCGGATGTGAGCCTACTGAAAAATGAATATCCGACGCTTTTTCAGCGACAACAATCTCGATGAGGGCTAGTAATTCATGTTTGTAGTCAACGGCCATAATGATTTAACGTTCGTCGTGTTCCTTCACTAATTTTTCAACGGTTTCTACCACCTCGCTTGGTATCGAATGGGCTTTAACGATATAGCCGATGGCACCAGCTTCTGTCGCTTCTCTAATATCTTCATCTTGTCCTTGGTTAGAAAGAAAAATGCACTTTTTAATATGACTAGGGAATTGCTCGTTGATTAAGTTAAGCAACTCTACTCCACTCCTACCGGGCATTACCATATCTAGTATCGCCAAATCGTATTTATTACCTTCCTGTAATTTACCGAGTGCCGTAGAACTGTTTTCTGCCACATTAACCTCATGACCACAACTAATAAACTTAGCGGCATACATATCCCGCAAAAAAGCATCATCATCGACTAACAATATTTTCATTGTAGTTTATTATAACTTTTCTATGACCTCTGGAATAGGGTTATCGACAGGAATAATGAAGTCTTCCATTGTTTCCTCGAGGCCGATTTTAGTACCAAATGCATTCATTTCTTCGTAAGGAATGGTATGTTGCAAAGCTTTAATGATGGCGTCTTCTTGCATACTCATAAAGCCGTGTTGGCGAGCTACTTGGTAGATCTGATCTTCAGAAGCATTGTGTAGAATCAAATCCTGGATTTCGTTATTCACTTCGAGTGCCTCCATCACCGCCACTCGACCCCGCAAACCAGTCGCACAACCTGGTGTTGGCTGAGGACGCATTATTGTACGATTGGTCGGTATGCGCTTCCGGTAACGTTCTGGCATAGTCTTAAAAGCTTCTTTAATCATAAACTCTGTACTTTCGCTAATTGGTTCTTCCACTCCAGTTCCGGTTTTAATACGACGAGCGAGTCTTTGGGCAATCGCTAATTTTAGAGTTGGTGCAATCAAATAAGGGTCCACTCCCATATCAATCAACCGCGGTACCACACCCGTGGCGTTATTGGTGTGAATGGTTGATAACACTAAGTGTCCAGTCAGAGCGGCTTGAATGGCTAGCTGTGCTGTCTCTTTATCACGAATTTCTCCCACCATAATGATGTCCGGGTCTTGACGCAGGGCGGCTCTTAAGCCGTTGGCAAATGTGTAGCCAATTTCTGGTCTTACCTGCGACTGGCTAACGCCTTCAATGTTGTACTCGATTGGATCTTCTAATGATAAGACGTTTTTGGTTTTGCGATCTACCTCCCCCAACATCGCATACAGAGTCGTTGATTTACCAGAACCAGTCGGACCGGAAATGAGAATAATTCCGTAGGGTTCTTTAACTGCTCGCCTGACAACTTCGAGCAAGTGGGGTGAAATACCAACTTCTTCCAAGGAACGCACGCCCGTATCGTTGTCAAGAATACGCATTACCACTTTTTCACCGTGGTTAGTGGGTAAAATAGAAACACGAAAATCGATTTTGCGACCATCAAACATCGCTGAGAAGCGTCCGTCTTGTGGCTTACGTCTTTCATCGAGGCGCATCGATGCCAATATTTTCACTCGCGCCACCACCGCATTTTGGACACTGGTTGGCAGCTCTAGCGACGTTTGTAATTCACCATCAACCCGAAAGCGGACTGAAATTTTATTTTCCGTCGGCTCAATGTGTATGTCGGAAGCATAACCGTCTACCGCGTAACGCAAAATAGTAGCTACGATTTTTGTCACTGGCGCGTCTTCCTCGATGTGTTCTCTGTTAGGAGCTTCTGCGTTCTTAGCCACTTCTTCCGCCGTGGCAGCGATCTCTTGGTCTAATTCAGAGTTTAGTGTTACCAGTGCATCGGTCACCTCACCTTTAAGGTTTGAATAAAATTGCTGGGCCTTGGTAATGTCGGAATCCAACATAAACACGAACTTATAGGCAACATCGTGTTTGGTGCTGACAAAATTTAAAACCTCTCTCACCTGCAGATTTTCCGGATCGTTTACGCCAACCAAAAGTACATCATTTTCAATTTTTAGTGGAATGAGGCGATAGTGAACCGCTGATTCTTCTTGTACGTACCCCAGTATCTCATCTGGTATTGAAAAACCCTCAGGTATCACAAAGGCTGGTATTTGGTAAAATTCCGCAAAAGCATTCCTAACATCTTCTGGAGCCACTCCGGCTTTAAGCAAGGCTTCCTCGGGTGACTCTCCCGATTCTTCTACTGCTGTCATTACTGAATCGGCAACCTCTTCAGTAATTATGCCTTTGGCTATTAGTATTTCTAATGGATTCATAAAAAACTAAAAACTGCCCACTGCACCAATAATCACCGGATCAAAAGGATTGGTCCGACCAATTGGCTGTGGTGGTACCGGCGTGCTATAACTCACCAAAGAACGGAAGTATGGGTCAGAAAATAATTCCGTGGAAAGCGATATCTCATTAAGTTTCTGGAATCGCTCTGCATATCTCTGAACATCAGAAAAAAGTACCTGTGTCTCTGCTACCTCAGGCGTTAGTTCGACTGGTGCCTGCGCGTAAAAATAGTATCCACCGACAGCCACCGAAGCAATGACCAGTATTACCAAAATGTTTTTTTTATTTTTTTGCATACGAATCAATTTAATTATTTACCGTGGCTAGTAAAAAATCATAGGTCTCTAAACTCATTTGGACACCGAGTAGTCCTTCTTCGGTCGGTTTAATGTTCATCTCTTTAACTTGTAGTGGGTAATTGTTTCTCTCAATCAGAGTTAAAAATTGCTTCAATCCTTCGTAAGAAGAATTAAAATTTACAGTAAACACATGCGGTCTTAAGATAAAATCGCTAACCTCACCAGACTCACCCTCCGGCACTGAAGCGCCACTACCGGGTCGACTTTCTTCGCTTTCATAAGACAAATCAGATAAAGTGACTTCTGCCTGTCGTGCAATTTCTGCCAATTCTTTCATTACCCTAACTTCATCTACTCTTTCCGGTAGATAAGTAAGCAGGGCTGTTTTATAACTTTGTGGTATGGAATTTAGCTGGCTATAAGTCTCAGCCAAACGAGCGTTGACTTCAGAAATTCGATTGTATTCTTCTTGGGTTTTTGTAATTTCATCCTGCAAAACACCAATTTCAGCAAACTTAGGTTGAATATAAGAGACAATTACCGCGATGGCGATACCGATAGTAAGCAGTTGTACTAATAAAGAATTCATAAAATTATTCAGTGGGTGCCGATTGATTAAATATTTCAGCGCTTTCTTCATCATTTGGCAAAGCGGTTGGTGTGGGGGCGCCTACTGTAGTTTCTACCAAAGCCGGGATAGCCGCTGGATCAATGATGATACTAGCACTGAACGTGACTCCTTCATTGCCTACATTCTGACCAGCGTTTGTCCCGTCTGTTTCGTTAGCAAAGCTAACTTTTACGTCCCGCACTTGAGCAGCTTGTAAAACAGCACTTTCGTTTAAGATACTGCGCTGGAAAATAACTGAATTAAATGAATCGGTGTTAAGGTCGGCGGTTAGCTCAATTTCGCCCGCCTCCTCTCTTGTTAACTCTAAACTATTTATTTGTACTGAACGTATAGTCGATCGCTCAAGCGCAGTCAGCAGCGCCCTGGTCGAAACCGATTGCTCACGCAAAATTTCAGCTTGTCGGAGACGTTCGTCAAAAGCCACTATCTCAGTCAATCTTTGGGTATCAACCTCAAAAGAACCAGCTTCTGCCTGGAAACGACTAATTTCTGCCATTAACTCGCCCCTCACTTGGCGTTCGTAAAAAAAGACTCCTGCACTTGCTAACAAGGTGGCTAGGAAAACTACTCTGATAATAATCGTTCCAAAAAAAACGTGCTTTACTGGACCGCCGCGCTCGGCTCTAAACGAGTTATGCTTAGGAATGAACGATGTAGAACCAGAATCGGGCATGTGTTAATTATACTTACTTACTAGCTTTTATACGATATGCAGGCTGTGGAAGAGTGGCCATCAAATTATTCAAAGGCACGCAACGCCGCTCCTAGAGCAACATGAAAAGTCGGACCTAGCGACGGAATCATATCTTCCATAAATGCTGGGTAAGCCACTTTGGTGAAAGGATTAATTAAACGCACCTCGTGTTGCAAAACATCAGCCAAATCTTGTCGGAAGCTAGGAAAGAGTGACCCGCTGCCAGCCACATAAACAGCATCTATTTTTTTACCGATTTGATCTTCGTATTCTCGTAAGACTTGTTTAAACTCAACTAACGGTCTTTCGTAACAAGACTGGTGGGCCCTCACCACATCTCGGTACTGCGCGGCATCACGTGTGATGCCGCGCTTAATTAACTCAGCGTCTTCAAAACTCACATCAAGAGTACTAGCGATTCTTTTGGTAGCAATCGCACCGCCAGCCCGGACACGGTGCATCCGATACAGTAAACCCTTCTGAGCTAGATAAAGTTTGGTTGACACTGCCCCTACATCAATTACCGCAATATGTTCTTCTTCTGCTGAAAACGCCGAACGAATGGAGCTGAAACATTCTATTTCGGTTGGCGGTTCTTTTAGATTTACAAACAACATCAGTGTCTTAAACCGAGCCAAGGCATCATTTTGAATAGCCGCCACTAAGACATCGCGTTGTTTTGAATCCTTTTTTTTATCTGCATCAGGACTAATTTCGGCCCAATCTAAAGTCACTTCATTAATTGGCACGGGAATGTATTTACGAGCCTCCACGCGCACGCGTGGACCTAAGTCTTCTTTCGCCTCTGCCTCTAAGCCGATAGTCGTAACAAAGCTTGACGATAAAGGCATCGCAAACACTGCTGTGTTGGCCTTGACCGCCGCTTCCCGCAGAATATCTATCAACGCTTGTTGCTCTTGTTTGGCGTCTAACACCAGAGATTCACCAATCGCTTTTTGTCCGTAGGGACCGAGTTGAATTTCACCGTAGGTGGTAAGTGTCAATATTTCACCGCGGTTTTGTACTTCAACCACCTTAATCGAAGATGAACCAATATCAACACCGACCACCCGATCGGCATCTTTCCCTTTTTGCGCAAACAGAGTAAGGAGATTAGAAAATGTTTTCATAAATTTAGATAACTGACTTCCCTATAGTAGCACAGACTATCGTATACTAGAGGTTGATATGTTGAATATTCTGACTACTCTCACCGATTTGATAGCGCCCCCATCCGCTAGCGTACTCATCGTCCGCAAATACCAACCCCCTGCGATGTCACAATTTTTATCTCCCCAACACATCGACAAGGCAGTGGCGCTGGCTCACTTTCATTCGCCGGTAATTCACGCCGCTGTTGTCGCCAACAAATTCCACAACTATGAAAAAGCCTCTAAGCTCCTAGCCGCCTTACTGTCACAGTGGTTAAGCACCTTACCCGCAACACCCACTTATCTGGTGCCGATACCGCTTGGACCAAAACGACAAAAAGAACGTGGTTACAATCAAGTCGAGAGAATCATTCGCCACGTTACCCTACCCAACACCAGGTACTTGCTACTACTGCGTCGAGTCCGCGACACTGTGCCCCAAACCGACCTCAGTCGCACCGCCCGCATCGAGAATACCAAAGGCGCTTTCGCGATTGAGCCCCACTTGCTCCCGCAAAGCGGTCGTTTAGTCTTGGTTGATGATGTGCTGACAACCGGCGCCACCCTTCGTTCTGCCGCGGCCGTCATCGCCCCCCACCTACCAAAAAATTGCGAGTTGCTAACTGTGGCGATTGCCCATTAATCACCCGGTCGACATGGCGAACAACTACTTACCGCACAAAATGAGTTAATTACCGTCCACAATTTTGCTACTGCCTAAAAAGATGCTATCTTACCTAAACTCGGAGACGTGGCTGAGCTGGTCGAAGGCACCTCACTGCTAACGAGGCAGGGTAGTAATACCCTCGTGGGTTCGAATCCCACCGTCTCCGCTAACACAATTAAGTATCGGAATGACCTAGTTACTCGAGACTAAGCGGCGACCCACTTAGTTCGAATCGCTAATACTTCGCCAATAGAACTAAGTATCGGAGTGACCCGAGTACCTAAGTTTTAACAAAAAGCGTGCGAGAGCACGCTTTTTGTTAAAGTGATAAAATTGAGTATCTATGGCTAATAAATTCAGGGTCTACGCACTTATTCATGGACAGACCTTACCGATTGGAAAATTTAAAGAGTGTGAAATAAGGACAATGAGTTTCCAAGAGCAGAGTGAAAGAAACTTTTCACCAATTGAATACAAATTCGCTCCCAAAGAGGAATATGAAACTTACGTGACATCATTACCTTATGTTGATCCAATTAAGATGTATTCTAAACATGTGATTTTTTATGATATCGAGGAGTCAGACTATAAAGCGGCCTTAGGTGGTGCGTATAAAAAATTTGATAAGGTTTGCTCATCGTTATTTATCGCAGGTGTAAGAGATGTACAATTGAAACATAAGCTTTATTCAGGTTCCACGTATATTCATCAAATTAGTAGAGTTTATTTAGTCGATGAAGATGATATTGAGCATCCCATAGATTATGACTTACAAACTGGCCATTTATATTTACCAAACAGACCAGAGAGAGATCAGTGGTTCAATGATGACACTGGTAACTTTTTAGAAAAAATTTATGATTTTAATGACCCTGTATTTCAAAAATCATTAAGATATCTTTATGATTCAACTACCGGTGCTTATAAATTAAATAGTTATGAAAAAGTAGCATTGGATCATTTTAAATCTATAGAACTTATAATTAACTGTTTTAGCAGTAAGAAAAATTTTAAGGACAGAGTAGATGAGGCTAGCGTACAACTTGATTTAGGGGCGGATGAAATTACTCAAATTAAAAGATATTGGGACGATAGATCAAATGGCGACATTGCTCATTCTACCCACCACGACACAACTGGTTTTTTCCCTAATCAATTCCCTTTACCCAAAGGCATGACTTATAATTGGTCATTTGCTGATAGCTTAGCAAAAAAGATACTTCTTAAGTATTTTGATTTCAGGAGCCGTTTTTTTATAGTTGATATTGAAGTGCCATTTAACGAAAAAAGAAATCTTACTCTCGGAGTTGTAGATGGAGTAAATGAATGTAATCATCTGTTTTTTCAAACGACCACCAAGCAAAGGAACCTGTTATTGAATGAGCTTAGGGCTAAGTTGATTGAAGTATTCGATCTTGATAAGAAAGATTTTAAAATTGAGTTTTACCAATCAAAAGCCCGAGTGAGTGTTTTATTAAAAGAAGGAGTGTCTCTTGATCTAAGGAAGATCAGCTTAACTAGGATGAAAATATTTTAGATCAAAGTGAGTTTTTTGTCTTTGTACATTATTCGCGACCGCAAGTTAGCCAGTAGTTCTCGTTTCTCGATTGTTGAACCCTCTTTCAGAATATATTTAGCGTAGTTTCTAATGTCAGTATCCTGATCCGTTTTAATCTTTTCAGTAGCTCCCAGAACCGATCTTTGGAAGATGTTAAATCTTGCAATCTCGTCCTCAAGCTTCTTTCGCATTCCCAACTCGTTTATATTTACCTTATCCAGTATTTTGAGTAGCTCTACTATTAAATCTTCTTCTCTTATATACATGTTCTTGCAGTTACGGTCTCTCGCTCTTGAGCAGGAGTAGTAGATGTATCTGTTCGCTCCACCGTCCTTGAGCTGTTTCCATTTCTCTTCCGCTGATATACCTGAGCCACAATACCCGCAGGTAAAGAGTTTAGTGAAGGCAAACTCTTTTGTCTCCCGTACAATCTGATCTCGCTTTAGTTGAGCTTTGGTTTTTTCAAACAACTCTTGAGTAATAAGTGGCGTATGTTTGCCTTGATACCAGTTACCACTGTTCTTTGGTCGCTCAAACACTCCGTAGTAGAAAGGGTTTTCTAGAATGCGGTAGACACCCGAGAGCGTGAGCGGTTTATTCCCTCTAGTATAGAAGTTCAGCTCGAATCGTAACCAATTGTATACCTTTCGTCCCGACCATTGCTCGTAGGCTACTTTTTCGAACATCTTTTTTACTATTGGTCCTCGTAGTGGATCGACAATTAGTTGACACTTTTTATCCATAAGCCCCTGTGTGAGATACCCAAGTGGAGCTATTCCCGACCATAGTCCCATCTCTGCACGTGTTCGAAGTCCACGCTTCACGTTTATCCCTCGATTATCGTTCTCAAGCTTTGCTTGCGATCCAAGTATCATCAGGAGAAATTTCTCATTAGGATTGTTGCCGAACTTCTGCCCGAATGTTCGTATCTCCTGCAACTTTCCTGAGTCCATCAAGTCCACAATCCTGCCAAGGTCTCCAGCATTTCTACTGATGCGGTCTGGTGCCCACGTTAGGATACCGTTGTATTTACCTTCACGTATTTCCTCGACTATTTCATTGAACACTGGCCTTTGACCAGTCTCCTTAGCCGAGTGAGACTCTCGCTTCATTTCAACTATTTCTAGACACTCTCGATCAGCCATCTGGAGCATTTCTTTAATCTGGCTATCTATCGATAGGACTTGGCGTTCCTCAGATTCTGTCGACTTTCGGGCGTAGAGGCAGTATTTGACCTTTGTCGGGACTATTTCCTGAATAACGGTCCCGTGTGGCATTGATATTGTTTGATTCATACAAACACATCAATGACGCAACGACCCACATAAGTCTAGGCTTTTGAGTAGGCAAATACTTCGCAAAGCCCCTAATGTAAGTTAAGGTACTCAAATGACGATTTCACCCCGTAATATAAGCGTATTTCGTTGTTTTATGCTATAAATAACTATATGTACTCAGTAAACGACTATCTTTCTGAGATAGCCAAGTACTTTGAAGATGAAAACAGTTCTGAACATTCATATAGAACATCATTTCAAAATTACTTAGCAACTATTTTTCCTGAAACAGAGGGTTATTTTATTCAGCAGGATCAGCGTGCTATAAACGGTAACAAACCAGACTATATTGTCCTCAAGAACAAAGTCCCTCTTTTGTATATTGAAGTTAAAAAAGTCGGAGAAGATTTAAATAAGATTGAGAACTCAAATCAAGCTGATAGATACTTCGGTTACACCAACCTGATCATCAGTGACTATGTTGAGTTTCGTTTTTTCAGAAACGGTCAGAGATATGACGATACGATTTCTCTTGGTGATGTTCAGGTTAAAGCTCGAGCAGTTTCTCTTAAGCCAGAAAATGCGGAACGTCTTGTTAGGACAATGCAGGACTTTATCGAAAGTCAAAAAGAGCCAATCAAGAGCGGAAAACATCTCGCGAAGATTATGGGCGGTAAGGCTCAGCGTATTAGAGATAACGTAATTGCTTTCCTTCAGACCGAAAGTACTGACAAAGATGAACTAATACGAATGCGTAAGTTTATCAAAGAACACCTTATTGAAAATTTTACTGACGAGGATTTTGCTGACATGTACGCTCAAACACTCGTCTACGGTCTTTTTGCTGCGAGATACAATGATGAGTCCCTCGTTAGCTTTAGTAGACAAGAAGCACGTGACTTGGTGCCAGCTACTAACCCGTTCCTAAAGAGCTTCTTTGACCATATTTCTGGTACATCATTCCCACGCCGACTGGAGCTTATCGTTAATGAGCTTTGCGAAGTCTTTACACATGCTGATGTAAAAGCTTTGATGGAGGACTACTTTAAGACAACTGATTTGTTCGGCACTGACCATGAAAGTCCAGATCCTGTTATTCACTTCTATGAAGACTTTCTCCGTGAATACGACCCATCTAAGAAGATGGAGATGGGTGTTTTTTATACACCGCTACCAGTGGTCAGATTTATTATTCGAGGTATTGATGAACTTCTTAAGCGTGAATTCGGTATTGCTAAAGGTTTGGCTGATAATGAAAAAATCACCGTTACAAAATCGCATATCGATGAACGAGGTAAAACTATTAAAGATACTCGTGAGATACACCGAGTGCAGATGCTCGATGTTGCTGTAGGAACAGGTACCTTTTTGAACGAGACTGTCAATCATATTCACGAGTCCCAGAAAGCGAATCAGGGTCGCTGGAATGCCTATGTAGAGGACGATCTGCTTCCTCGTCTGCATGGCTTTGAGCTTATGATGGCAAGCTATACCATTGCCCATCTTAAACTTGCCATGACACTCAAGAAGAGTGGTGTACAGAAGTTCGGAAAGCGACTGGGTGTCTACCTCAGCAACACACTTGATGACGCTCATGACATACCTTTAACCAGTTCTCTCTTTGGAGTTGTAGACAGTATTGCTCAAGAAAGTCGACTTGCTTCTGAAGTGAAGAATGATACGCCTATCATGGTGGTGATGGGTAATCCCCCATATTCTGTAGTTTCACAAAACTTACATTACACTGACAATCAAGTTTATAAAGTTGAACCAGGAGGTCTGAAAAAACTCAAGGAAGATAAGAATTTTCTTGATGATGATTATGTTAAATTTATTCGCTTTGCTGAAAGCATGGTCGAAAAAAATGGAGAAGGTATTGTTGGAATGATCACAAATCACGGATATATCGACAACCTGTCATTCCGTGGAATGAGATGGCATTTACGAAGTACTTTTGACTCCATTTATGTCTTTGACTTACATGGAAATTCGACCAAAAAAGAAACGGCTCCAGATGGTAGTCCTGACGTGAACGTATTTGATATCAAGACTGGAGTCTCAATAATTTTTGGAGTCAAGAAATCATCGATCGACAAGTCAAAAAAACTTGCTGATGTCTACATTGCTGATTTATATGGAAAAAGGTCTGAGAAATTTATTGAGCTATCTAAATCAAGTATAGAGTCAGTTAAATGGAATAAATTACCCGACGACGCAGATATATGGAGAATAGAGGGTGAAGGTAAAAGCGAATACATGAAAGGTTTTTCTCTGGCTGATTTATTTCCTAAAAATACAACGGGGGTATTTACCCTTGGTGATGGATTCATCGTATCTAGTAGTGAGAATGATTTAGTAAATAGAATCGATAATTTGTTAGAGAATGATGTATCTGAGTCATACCTTACGGAGAAATACTCACTTGGTAAAAACTATGCTCGATGGGTCATCGAAAATAAACGGGCTAATAAAATTGGTGATTTTAAGAAGACTCTCACACCACTAAATTACAGGCCCTTTGACAAACGATACACTTCTTTAACAACTGGTTTGGTGTGGCGTCCGCGTATTTCTGTAATGCAGCACTTGCTCCACTCGGACAATTTGGCACTGCTGTTTAGTAGACAAGGTGGTGCAGCAAATCCAAAAGAGTATGACACTATTTTTATTTCTAATTCGCCAGTAGATCTAAATTTCTTCCGCCGAGGTGGAGAGGTAGTGTGTCCTTTGTATATTTACGAAGGTGAAAAGAAAATCCCTAACTTAGATCAGTCGATTGTCTCGCAAATTGAGAAAACATCACAAGAAACTACCCCTGAGGATATTCTTGACTATGTATACGCCTATTTATATTCACCTTCATATCGATTGAAATATAAGGAATTTTTGAACGCTAATTTCCCTCGTGTACCTTATCCAACCTCAAAGAAGCAATATATGGACCTTGTTAGTTTAGGTCGATCTTTACGTGAGATACACCTCCTAGACCAGAAACAGGTCATTAAATGCATCACATCTTTCCCTGAAGCAGGTTCTGATGTTGTGGTAAAACCTGTATACAAAAATAACAAAGTGTACATAAACGATACCCAGTATTGGGATGGCGTCCCCAAAGAGGTTTGGGAATTTTACGTGGGTGGTTACCAGCCAGCTCAAAAGTACCTCAAGGATCGCAAGGATCACAAACTGACTACTGCTGAATTCGAGAACTACGAAAAAATGATCGTCTCATTAAGTGAAACAATCAAACTCATGAAGGAGATAGATAAATTGATGCCAGTATGATCATATGTCTGACAAACAAATCACTATACAAATAAAACCCGTCAGACACGCCAGTAATCCTAATGACTATCTTTTATACAAAGCAGCTTTGGAATGGGATCTTATTGACCCTATCGTAATTGAGAAAAGAGACGACCTGAAATCATCAGCTTTTTGGCAAGACAAAGTTGATCCATTTAATCATCAAGTTTCAAACCTCATTAACTTTTGTAGGCGTTTGCCTGTAACCCTGCTTGCCGACGATGTTGGACTCGGTAAAACAATCAGTGCTGGGTTGGTTGCTAGTGAGCTGATATCACGAGGTCGTTTATCAAAAATCCTCATTGTATGCCCTAAAATTCTTGGTCCACAGTGGCAAGAGGAGTTAAAAACTAAATTTGGAATCACCTCAGTTATTGCTACTGGAAAAGATCTTAAGACAGCTGAACCACCTGACGAAATTGGTGCAGTAATAACTACATACAACTCGGCTCGAATGCATCTTGATGCACTTGAACACGCTGGATTCGATATGCTTATTCTTGATGAGGCACATAAGTTAAGAAACCTGCACGGGACTGAAGTTGCACCACAAGTAGCTTTAAAGTTTAAACAAGCTCTCTCCCAGCGGTGGTTTAAATACGTACTACTACTTACCGCCACCCCTATTCAGAATAGACTCTGGGATCTTTATTCGCTAGTTGAACTTCTTACAGTCGCACGAGGACATGAAAACCCTTTTGGTAATCCTGGAATGTTCGCAAGAAAGTTTATTGCTGACAACAAAGCTGATGCCAGAAGGCTTCGCCCAGAAGCACAAGAAGAATTTCGTGGAATCATCTATCGGTACATGTCCCGAGTCAGACGAGGAGATGCTGATCTGCACTTTCCTCAAAGAGAGGTGCATTTACATTCAGTCGATCCGTCCCCAGAAGAATTAGAGATAATAAAAATCGTAGCAGACTCAATTGGGAAGCTGGATCGTTTGACTCAAATTGGAATTTTAAAGACATTGGTAAGTAGTCCAGAAGCACTTGTTTTACTTCTCAGAAGAATGTCAGAAAAAGGAACGATAGAAAAACCATTTTATGAGGCTGTGAATGAGGTGGTTAAGAGAATTGAAATAACAGCCAAGCTTCAGGGTCTCGAAAGTTTGATCGATAAACTTCGAGCCGAAAAACCTGATGACTGGCGAGTTGTTATTTTCACTACTCGTTTGGAGACTCAAACCTCAATTCAAAACTTCCTCGAAAATAAAGGTGTATCTTGCGGTCTAATAAATGGATCAACTGGTTCTCTTAATGTCGATACTCTTGAACAGTTTCGAGAAGACAAGCCGAAAATAAATGTCATTATCTCTACAGAGGCTGGCTCGGAAGGGGTCAACATGCAAATTGCTAATGTCTTGGTTAATTACGATTTGCCTTGGAACCCAATGGTGGTTGAGCAACGCATTGGGCGTATTCAACGTCTTGGATCACCGCATGAGAAAGTGATTATTTTTAACATTGTTCTTGATAAGACATTTGAGGAATATGTAGTAGGACGACTGATGGAGAAACTTCAGTTAGCATCAAGTGCAATTGGCGATATTGAATCCTTGCTAGAGGCCTCGGGTATCAGTGAAGGAGAAGATAGTGGCGAAGCTTTTGAGGATAAGATTCTTAAACTGGTTCTTGAATCACTGCAGGGAAAAGATGTTAAAAAAGCAGCCGAAAGAACTGTAGCAAGTATTGAAAAGGCAAAAGAGCAGCTAAAGAAAGAAGAGTCCAATATAAACAATCTGCTCGGGAAAATGGGTGATGATGAAGGTCCACGTTGCCCCTCATTACCTCGGACCATTCAGTCGATGGAAGCGAAGGATTTGGTTATCGATGGGTTGAAAAGCCTCGGAGCTAAACTAGTCGAAAAAACACCAAATCTCTATTCATCTGAATTGGATGGTAGGTTGGAAATGATTCGTTTTGATAATAATTTAAGCCTACCTATACCAGACGGGTCACTCTTCAAAAATGTACTTTACGCCCCAGGTAGTCCAGCGTTTGAGAAACTAATTGTTACTTTAACAAAAGTAGGTCTTCACAGAGTAGAAGATGCGGATGATCATCTTGTCGATCAGGCAAATAAAGAGGTTAAGAAATGGCTTAAAGAATTTAAGGGGAAATTTGATGATATAAAAATTGGGAAAATAAGAAAAACATACAGCGGTTCTGCATTAGTGAGGGCACGAGTTACAGTTGCTCATGATAGTTATGAACGGTTAGTCGATGTCATATGTTCTCATTATGAGCATATCGGTCCAGCTGACAGTGAAGCAATTGAGCCACTACAAGATTCCTTCATCACAGACGTTCGGACAATTGGAATTTCTAAAGAGTTACTATCTGAAGAGGTGATGTCAAATGAAGGGATTTCTGAGTTTTGTCGTTTCTATAATGAAAGGTTAGCCCATGAGTTAAATAATACGGGCGATAATAGTATAAAGAAAAAGAAGATTGAGAATGATTTCACTCCTCGAGTTGAATTAACCCTTGTCGGTCTCGAAGGCTACGTCAGAAGACAAGTAATTGTTGAAGTTTCTTATTCTCTCAACTCAGACAAAATCTATAAAAGTAAACTCACCTTAATTCCATCATCTGGGGAAATCACCTCTCAACCAGAGATGGGTGTCTGTGAAGAAACAAAGATAAGCTTGCCAGTAGATTGCCTTTCAGTTTGTGATTTAAGTGGGTTACTAGTGAATAAAGATTTACTCATCAAGTCTGAAGTGAGTGACAGATATGCATTAAAAAGATTTATACACCCATGCGAACTGACTGGTAAAAAGGTGCTTCAAGATGAGCTTGTTAAGTCAGACACTTCAGGGAAATTTATACTTACATCACTTATTAGGACCTCAGCCTTAAGTAACAAAAAGGCAGAGCCAGAATCTTTCGATACCTGCGCATTTTCTGATACTGAGGTTCTTAAAGAAGAATTGGCAATAAGTGAAATCTCAAATAAAAAATATCGAATTGACGAACAGTCAAAATCTTCTGTATCTGGTAAGCTTGGACATAAAAGTGAATTCATTAATTGTGCTCTAACAAATGATTTAATTGCTCCTGAAGAATCAGAAACTTGTGAAATAACTGGGAAAGTAGTAAAGAAAGGGTTACTAAAGGAGTGTTCAGTATCTGGAAAAAAAGTGCTAGAGGATCAGCTAACCGAGTCTGATGTTACCGGTAAACTAGTGTTAAACTCGCTTATCGCTAGTTCTCCAATAAGCGGAAAAAAGGCTGAGCCTGAAATGTTTGATACGTGCGAATTTTCAGACGTAACCGTTCTTAAAACGGAATTAGCTGTGAGTAAGGTTTCAGGTAAGAAGTACCGTATTGATGAAGAATCTAAATCTGTTGTTTCAGGAAAGACTGGTCATAAATCTGAGTTCATCCTTTGTGCAATCACGGATAATCCTATACTTCCTAAAGAATCAGAAAAGTGTGAAGTATCAGAGAGTTCAGTGACAAAGGGTTTGCTCGAAGAATGTTCAGTATCTGGCAAAAAGGTAATGCCAAACCTACTAGAGAAAAGTTCTCTTTCGGGAAAGAAAGCGTTGAAGAAATTTTTTGAATCAAGCAGCGTTTCGGAAGCAAAGTTCATCGAAAGCGAAGGGGTAAAATCTTCAACAGGCAAATATTGTTTGCCTGTTGAAGCCCAGTCTTGTACTTGGGATGCTACACCTTATCATCCTGACGATATCATCATGTGCAGATTGTCTAATTTGCCTTACCATTTTAAATATACTGTCAGTGATTCAGTGGGTAGTAAATTCAAGATTTTAGGGGATCTGTTAGATGGAACATTGCGCAGTCACGAAGAAATCGAAAACATCCAGTCTGTTACTGAAAATATAACTAATACTCTAAAGAATAGAAAAATAGAACTAGAGTATTTCAAAATGTCCCCTGACCATGGCAAGCTTGCAATTTCTGTAAGAGTTAAGACCATGCTCGGTTTCAAAACCCAATTCTTTGGAATAATTTATTCATTGAGCGATAACGCAGTTATCGGACGTATCTCGAAAGGTGTGAGAACCGAAAGCTCTTGGACTGAAGATAAGAAATAATTTATGAATCATATTTTAACTAAAACTGATTTTCTAATATCTAAAAACTGCAATAAAAATGCTTGGTTAAAGGTTCACAAGCCAGATATTTATCACGCCAAAGAGTTATCTGCTTTTGAGTTAAATATTATCGATACGGGTAATGAGATCGACGCTCTTGCTAGAGAGCTATTCCCTGGTGGTGTGCTGGTCGAAGACCGTACAGATTCTGCGTATACTAATGAACTTATTGCTAAACGTACACCAATTATTTACCAGCCAGTCTTTATCAGCGATAAGTACTCAGCAATTGCTGACATTATCGTCTGGAATAACCAGACTGAAGTCTACGATCTGTATGAGGTAAAGTCTTCAACCGCTACCCACGAAGGCGAGGGAGGCAGACGAGCTGAGGAATATAAAAATGACGTTGCGTTTCAAAAGATTGTTATGGATAATCTTGCCATACCAGTCGGTAAACTTCATTTGGTCAGACTCGACAAAAGTTATGTACGCTCAGGAGACCTTTCGATCAAAGAACTTTTTATAATCAAAGATATAACCGAGGATGTTGAGGCTATAGTTGATGATATTTCTAGTCAGATGGCAGGAGTTCATGAGTATATAAATCGAGTCGAAGAACCTGCAGGTCACTGTGATTGCTGGATTAAATCAAAGAGTAACCACTGCACCACTTTCTGGTACTCAAATCCTGACACCCCTGAATACTCAGTGCACCAAATTTCTCGAATAGGATTAAGTCCTAAGAAGCTCTCAGCTCTAGTTGAAAGTGAAGTAATTGATATTCAACATGTGCCTCATGATTTTGAATTATCGGATAACCAGCGCAAACAGGTTGACGTGGCTCAGTCAGGCAGAACCATAATTGATCAAGAAGGGCTCGAGGCCTTCTTGAGTAAATTAGAGTACCCGTTGGCTTTTATTGATTACGAGACATACCCGTCAGCAATACCAAGATTTTCTGGTTACCGCCCCTACCAGCAGATACCATTCCAGTTCTCACTTCATATAATTCACGAAGAGGGCGGTGAGATTCAGCACGCAGATTTTCTTCACATTGATAATTCAAATCCAGACCAACAATTTGTTGAAGCGATGAAAAGACACTTACCTCCTACTGGTAGTGTGTTGGTTTGGAGCGAAAGGTTTGAGAAAGGAATCAACGATCAGATTGCTCAGAGACTACCCTCAGATGCTACTTTTATTACAAGCGTTCAGGATAGAATTGTTGACCTTATCGAACCGTTTGATGGAAAGACTGCTGTATATTGGCATCCGAACTTTCTTGGTAAGTCATCGATTAAATTTGTCTTGCCAGCCTTAGTGCCTGAGTTATCTTACAAAGAGTTAGAGATTCAAGAAGGAGGTGCTGCGGCTGATACGTGGAATCGAATTGTATCTGGTGAATATTCAAAAGAGGAAGCTGAGGGTAAAATTCAAGCCTTGCGAAAATATTGTCACTTGGACACTTTGGCGATGGTTGAAATCTGGAAAGTAATTAAGCAGATATAGTCATCTGCTATCATACTAGATATGGAGTTTTCCTCATCAAACCTATTAATACCAATACTACAGGGCATGTGGGCAATGAAAGAGCTGTATTTCATGATGATTGGCATTGTGGTTCTCGCTCTAGCTTTTCGTATTGTAGTCGATCTCATGAGTCGCCGAAGCCAAATCAAGTGGCTCTTAGGTAAAAAGAAAGTGCAAGAATTACAGAAGCTAACTCCTGCACAATTTGAAGACTACATTGCTGTTTTGTTCCAGCGTCTTGGATACAAGACTCGAGTAACGGGCGGTAAAGGTGATGGTGGTGTAGATGTGGAGGCGGAGAAAGACGGTCACGCCCACTACATCCAGTGCAAGAAGTTTATTACCTCTAAAGTACCAGTCGGAGCGGTTCGGGATTTTTACGGAGCTATTGCGGATAGAATCGATGGCGGAAAGTCTTTCTTTATTACCACCAATGTCTTTACCCTAGATGCTGAAAAGTTTGCTGAGGACAAGCCGATTGAACTCGTCGATAAATTCAAACTAATGGAATATATGAAGATGGTGGATGTTCCCTTAGTCCCTGTAAGTACCACCCACTTCTGTCCAAAGTGCGGGAGTGATCTAGTAAAAAGAAATGGTAAATACGGAGCATTCCTTGGATGCAGTACGTATCCGAAGTGTGACTATACTGAAAAAGTTGCTTAACGTACGAGAGATTCTAGTTTCTCACTAAAGATCTCAAGGCTTTCATTTTGTTTAGGCGGTAAACCACTGAGTACTAGGCTTGGATCAGGTATAAAGACTTGTAAGGGATACTCGATGTCTGACTTATAAACCTTTTCTAACCTAAGATCAGATATTTGTCGCAGATAAAAATTTAGAGTATCAACCGATTCACGAACGGCTTCAAGGTGACTCTCTATGGTTTGCGACAGATCCACTCCAAGTAGTTCAGATAGCTCTAGACTGATCTCTTTAAATTTGAGCAGGTACTGGTAGTTCTCAAAAGCAGTTGCTTTGTGTAGTAAAAATACCGGAAGACAGTAATGTGAATATTCATCTATCTGTGATTGGAAATCTTTAAGGAACGGAAGCGAAAGGTTTGCCTGACTTAGGCTTGTGCCGGTGACGTATGTTTTATTTATACTTACCTCAAAAAATCGTGTCGGACATTCACGGACTTCCAATTCGCCAGTATCGATATGGGTTTCTAGAGTTTTAAGTACTGTATCTTTAGCTTGTATCCATTCGTGCATGAGTCTGTCGTGTGGAAGTCTAGTTTTGCCTTCGTGAGTAAGGTGACCGTGACTCAGACATAAAGGCGTAAAGTCATCGAAAAATGACCCGTCACTAACGGCATCGCGAACAACCTTTTCAAGCTTATACTGCAAGTCATCTATCTCACTTAACTTGTCTCGCAATTCATCCTCACTTTGATACGTAATGTTGTGGCGAGAAGCCAGACGCCTGCCGAACTCCATAATTGGATAGCCAGCGAAGTGTAGATTGAAAATGACTTCTCTGAAGCTTATTTGAGCGTTTGGTAACCTAAGCTCATGACCACACGGTATTGAGTCTACAATCGCTTTTGTGAGAGCTTCAACACCTTCGGCGTTTAAGGTCTTTTTACCACCCATGATTCTTGCGATCTGCTCTTCTTGAGAGAAATACGTATGGTCATACTTCACACTAGGATCTAGGAGTAGGATGTCTTTTTGGATAGTGCTTGGTAGGGAGTGAAATGTATAAAGATGGGTCAGACGGTCATACTCATAGCCTGAATGCTCTAAAAAGTATGCTTGAAATTCTGCATCATTCTCGACCCAAAGACGGCTATTGATATTAGGTCGTGACTGCTTAAAACTATCGCTTCTATGGTAGAGCAAGCTGGCTGAATTCTGCAGACGGGACAAAGCTAATTGAGTAGTCAGATAGCAGGTCTGCATATCAATTTGTAGTTTCTGATACAGATCCCAGAGCGTGATCACTTTGTTGTATTGCTCGGCTTCATAGTTAGTGACCGGTCTCCAGTTAGTCAAAGCCACCAAATCAGCCTCACTCAGTAAAGCCTTACCTGTCTGCTCCAGCTGGGCATCGTGTCTCACTATCAATAATGCTCGTTCCCGAGGTGTCAGATTTCCTTTTTGAATTATCTTAGTTAAATCTTTCATTTTCTTTTACGTTCCAGCAGCATCTGTTCGAGGACATCAATTCTTTGCTTGAGTTCAACGTTTGCGATGTTCTTTGAGAGAGCCAATGCGATCCGAGAAATTACCTGTGCTCGTTTTGGAGAAATCTTGCCAGTCGTGACCTGTAGTAAAGCAGTCGAGAGGATCTCATTTACCTCAGCTAGTCCTAGTGATGTTTTAGTTTCGTTCATACTTAAAAGTTTTCGATTATTTCAAACCACGTCTTTACCTCCTTCGACTTTCCATGCTTTGTGACATTTTTATACAAAGCCAAGACGACGTTTGGTGTCAGCTTCCGTGCCCATGTATTGATATGCTCAACTAAGCCCTCATCCTCAATTCGCTTATTCCAGTCAGTCAGCGTCCCGAGGTCTTTAATACCAAATCGCTCAGCAAAGTCTCGCTGGGTTTTGATCTGAAGAAGCTCAATTGCCATATCGTCATCAATACCCATTTTGCGAAGGACCGTTTCAGGTTGACCTCGTAGAAACGTAGGGAGTGACTTCCATGTGACATAGGTAACAAAGTCCTGCTTGCGGTAGACGCCAATATGCGGTTTTTCATTATGGGGTCGGTTCATGGCTCATGATTAATACCCGCTCTTTCTTAGTGAGCTTTTCCAGTCGCTTCAGACATATTTCTACATACTCAGCATCCTGCTCAATACCAATACAGGTTCTACCGAGCTGTTCAGAAGCAAGGGCTGTACTACCACTCCCTAAGAAGCCGTCGTAGACACAGTCGTTAACATTAGTGACATTCAAGATAAGTCGGCGTAAGAGGCCTATTGGTTTTTGCGTAGGATGGAGCTTCGACTTCTGTGGTCGCGGATGATAAATCGCACTGCTCATTTGTGCCTTAATCCGCTTGTGCTTTTTATACCAACCATAGGCAATCAACTCTTGCTGTGGCAGATAGTCCATTCGTCCCATAACAGACTGATTCTTAATCCAGATCAACATCTGGCTGAAGTGTAGCCCTGCGGTTTGCATACCTGTCCGAAGAGCGAGGAACATACTGTCACAGTTGAAGATATGGAAGGTGTTGTATGAGTCGAGGTGAGGTAATACTGCCTCAACCCATGACTGGGTAAAGCGAGCGTATTCGTACTCAGTTTGAATGTGATCGCCTTTGATAGCCTTGGCATCCTTTTTGCCAAGCTGAGCTACTCCTACTTTGTTCTCAACATACGCCACTCCATACGGCGGATCGGTCACAACCGCTTGAATTTTGTGTGTACCCACTACCTTGGCAACAAAGTCCTTATCGAGTGAATCGCCGCACCCAACTATGTGACTTCCAACAGAATAGATATCTCCAGTCATTACGGTTTTCATACTCGCTTGGCGGTTAGCTTGGTAAATTTCTCCCAGCGGTCGATGATGACACTCGCAAAGACAAGGTCTTGTTCAACCCCATACCACTTTCGGTGTAACTGCTCGCAGGCAATCAAATCGCTCCCACTTCCACCAAAACCAGAGAACACAACGTGACCGGGAGCGGTACATCGTTTGATTGGCTTTTCGCTCAGACCAACCGGCTTCTGGGTCGGGTGTAGGTACCCTTGCACATTGTCACGCTTCACAATCCAGAGGTCGATCATATCGAGCAACTCGTTATGAAGCTGATTTCCAGTCGTCACTTCCTGATTCAAGATCTCGTTTACGTTCTTGAGGTTATTGTTTAGGTACGCTTTACCAGTAGTGCCATAGACAGCTGGCTCGTGCACTCGGTTAAATGCCACCTGAGGCGTCATGTTTTGGTTGTTCTTTACCCAATAGCAGACACGCCTAAAATGAATACCGTACTGTTTGTATAGATCTTGAATTGATCCTATATTGCGAGCATCGCACCAGTACAGCCAGTGGGCATTGGTGTGGGCAATAGATTTGGCAGTACTAATACTAGCTTCAATAAAAGCGTAGTACTTCTCATCACTCATCGAGTCCTTTGAGCTTGAATACTCGCCACCATACTGCTTTTGGTTACTGATACCTTTGTCATAGGAAAGCCCAATGTTATAGGGCATATCTTGATAGATGAAGTGGGCCTTCGTTTCGCCCATCAGTTTAGCGACCAACTCTTTATCAGTCGAGTCGCCCACGAGTAGGCGATGGTCACCGAGTTGCCATATCTCTCCAGCCTTTACCCTTGGAGTGGCATTTTCCTCCAGTCCTTTCTCAACATCATAATCATCATCAGCAATTTCGACATCGTCAAAAAAGTCTTGTATCTCATCCTCGTTAAATCCCACATCAAGCAACAGAGAAAGATCAAAGTTCTTTAAAAGCTCTTCATCCCATGCTCCTGTATTTTTGTTTAAACGAAGGTTTAGTTCTTGCTCTTCAGCGAGAGTCAGCTCTCGTGACGGGATCATACACTCGACTTCGGTATAGCCGAGGTCAGCATAGATTTTTAGTCGCTGTTCTCCTCCGATGAGGGTATTAGCTCGGGAACCGATATTCAGTACAACTGGCACTACCGCACCAAACTGCTCAATCGATTTCTGCAGGTCGTGCTTTTGATCATTGCTTATCTTTCTCGGGTTGTATCCATTTGGTGTAAGGTCCTTTACCTTACGAGTGGTGGATGACCACGTTAACTTTTGTGTTTCCATTAAGAGAATGTGGAAGAGGGTTTTACTAAGCTCTTCTTACCCTTATTCGTCATTGAATGACAAAATGACATTCTCACTCTAGGGGATCAGATTAAATGACAAAATAACCTCTAAAAATAAAGACCTTCTGCAGGTACATGCAGAAGGTCTTTATTTCGTCATTTCATACCAAATGACTATTTTTCTGGTCGGAGGGTAAAGAGGACTCGGTAGCCGTGCTGCTTGGTGTAGTGAGGAATCGGGTTTGAGGACATACCAAAGAAACGCTTAAGACCCCGATTTAGCTCATATTTAACGTTTCGTGCAAACTTACGGTCCCATTTCGCATTAGTGAGAGCACCGCCATTTTCAGCTATAGCTAAGAGTAATTGCCATTTATGGTCTGGTCGCATGGTTTTCATATTGATAAAGCCCATGTCCTTATAATCAAACTTCTTTGACTCCATACCGAGATATGAAACCTTTACGAAATGACCATCTATAAACTGGATTTCAAGAGATTCCCAGACAGCGTTTTGCGGTAGGTGGTATGAACCAACGAGATAATCCTTCTCCCGTTTTATTTGGGCACCTGCAATTTCATCTACATTTACAATTCGAACTTCCTGAACAGGGTTAGTATATTGAGGTATCAATAATTCATTATCTTCACCGTAAAAAGAGCTTGGTATTAATGATGACCTCTCTGCAATTAGTTCTGGAAGAGTTATCCCTGCAATTGGTTCTTGAAAGTACTTCAGCTTTTCTGGAAGATTCATTTCCTCGATTACTTTAAGATGAGGCTGAATAGTTTTAAATGCTTCAGCCATCATTTTCATCGGTTTTTTAAGAGATCCAGAAAGCTCTTGGATTGATTTAAAAGCCTCGTTTGCAGGTGAAACTAAGGTACTAGCAAAAGCAGGGCTGTATCCTGCCTCCACTGCCTGTTTGTATATTTGTTCTCCTACAGTCATGTGTCTATTATACATCACAAAATTTGGCATTGTTTGGCATTTTAGCCTGGCAATATCCTGTGATCACCGCTAAAAAATCTGAATTTATGTTAAAATCATGTTTAATATGGAAAAAAATATTGAGGTGGAATTACGTGCTTTAGTGAATGATCCAAAAGGATTTCAAGAAAAGTTAAAGGAAAAAGGAGCTGAATATAAAAATTCTTCTTACCTAAAAGATGTATATTTTTGTGAAAAAAAAGCTACCTCTGTCGCCGATGTAGAAATGGATAAAGTTGGCTCATACAGTCTTCGTCTGCGTGTTGCGCGAAAAGGTGACACTGAAGTAATTAGTCTTAACACCAAGACAATTACTAACGAAGGTGACCATAATGCGTGGGAAGAGCATGAGATAAAAATTGATAATTTTCGGGAGGCCGCACTCATACTTGCCACTACAGAGTTCAAACCATTTTTTGAGCTAGAGAAGCATCGTCACATATACGAATTTGGCGACATGGAAATCCTGGTAGAAGAGATCACTGATTTTGGGGGTGCGATCGAGGTTGAAATCATGTGTATGCCTGGCGAGGAAGAAGCCAGCAAAATTAAGATTAGAAATTTGCTGATTAACGATCTCGGATTAGGCGAAGATGAAATTGTACCCAAAAGCGTTACAAACATAATCATGAATCAAAGAGCCTTTAACCAAGAAATCACTTTCTAAAAAAGACGCCCGGCAAACCTGCCGGGCGTTTCTCATTTCAGTCGTACTGGTTGGGATATTGAAGAACCTTCACGGTACATCGTCATACCCTTCAGTCCCAGACGATAGGCGCTTTCGTAGATTTCTCGCACTTCTGACACCGTTGCTTCGGCACGAAGATTGATCGTCTTTGAAATTGACTCGTCTACGACTGTTTGCAGAGCCGCCACCATTTTCAGGTGATCGATTGCAGCAATGTCTGTACTGGTTACAAGAACTCGTCTGGTTGTTTCGGATACGCTCGCTGGTATCTTCCCTGATTCTGATATCTTCTGCAAGATTTCATTATCAGGGATAAGCTGACGCACAACCTCACGGATTTCTCCGTCAGGATTTTTGAAACTGAACAGAGGCTCAACACCAGGTGAAGCGTTGATAACCAGCCCACTCCTTCCCGTTGGAGGCAGAGCGATTGTAGTGCTGTGTCTGAGCTGTTTGGTTTTTCTAATTTTGTTACCCAGACTGTACCAATCCGCTTCGCTTACCCAGCGTGTAGAGTGATTCCCGTAACGCTGTTGAACGTAGGACGGTTCCTCAATGTGTCGACACCCATAAAGGAGATCCATCGCCCGAAACGAACCGCGAACCTGTGCTAGTTCGTGTGAGGCTACCTTAGAAGTGTAGTTTATCAATGCGACAACGTCTCTGGAGATTTCTCTGCCTTCCTCGCTGTCATACGGAATATTCAGTTTCACTAGCATGTCGGCAAGGCCGCAAATGCCGATACCTATCTTCCGTCGCAAACCTACAACCTCCTTGCTTTCTTCAACTTGGTAACTTTCCAAGCTGATTTCCAGACAATCATCCAGGGCCCGTGTCATCAGTGCCGTGACTGATTGCAACGCTTCTATGTCGATAGTCTTATTTGACACAAAAGCACCCAAGTTAAGGTAACCAAATTGACAAGTCTCGCCGGGCACGAGACCTACTTCGGCACATGGAGCAATACTCATATATCTGCCCGCACCAGGGATCGGATTGTCTCGGTTGATTCGATCCATGAACACAATCCCAGGATCAGCACAGTGATGTGCTGACTCTACGATCAGGTCGAGTAGTGCTGATGCAGATATTGCGCTGCCATCTCGCAGTCTCCAGTTTGACGCAGACTCTGCTGCCAACCAGAAGACCTCGGGGGTATCGACTGATATGTTGAATTTCCAGTCGAGACCACGACGAAGCGATTTGGCGACCACAAAGTTTGCGATTTGAGGATGGTCGATAGAGCAAATACCCATATTGCCAACCGGTCGATCTTCGTTGCCACTTTTGCTTCCCGCTACAGCGATTTCGTTCAGTTTTAGCAATACCTCGACAGGATCATTGACCATATCGAAGTTGAAACCTGTTCCCATCGCCTCAGCATGGTAAGTATCAACCATCTTGCGGATGTTTGACCAGTCGCCATTGAGATTCACAGGCGGAACGGTGCAGGCGGAAAGCGGCCTGCGAAAGTCCAGCCTACCAGCATTTGTCATGATCGGTGTACTGAAGACAATACTACCAGCATCCATCATTGACCCGATGCTATCAGCGAACGCCCCAGCCAACTTGCTGGTAGTGAATTTTTGATCGGCAGCATAGATTGCACCGACGACACGATTCACCATTTGATCAGGAGTTTCGTGTACTGCGCAGATTTTCCCATTCTTCAAGATTTTTTCTTGAATGAATTGAGAAGGCGCAAAGCGAGAATTGTAAAGGTACTCCATTTGAGCCTCCTAAGTTGTTTGCTTTTGTGCAGATAGCACTCCGAGGGAAGTGTAAATCTGAATTCAATATAAGTCAATAACTTTGACATTTTGTCTAGATTCAGGTAATTTGTTGTCAGACAAACCAACTTTGGAGATGACTGTGCCCTCAATTTATGTGACCCGTAAAGGAATGGATCTGCTCACTCAGAAACTGAATGAAGCGATCGAAAAACTTCGACAAACACAGAGTCAGAAAGGAGAAGCATACGACGTCGGTGGTGATAATTGGCACGATAACTTTGCGTTTGAGGAACTCAATCGTCAAGAAATGATGTTCAATCGTCAGATTTCCGATATTCGTGCTTTGCAAGACCAACAGGTTCTTGTTTCTCCGCCTACCGATGAAAAATATGTCCAGATTGGGCATGTGATTTCGCTCGAAGACGAGGATGGTTCAGTGCGTGAGTTCCTGGTTGCTGGCTATGGTGAAACCGATCTTCGGAGCGATCCACCGACGCTGGAGTACGGGGCACCAATTATCTCTCCCTTCATGGGAACAGAAGTTGGCACTGAAGCAGATGTTCAAATCAAAGGTAAGCGAACATCATTGTTGCTTACTGCAATCAAAAAAGGAGGCTGAAATGTTCGTTGTTCTTGAAGGTATAGACGGGGTTGGCAAGTCAACCGTAACCCGTCTTGTTGCAGAAATGCTCGGCTTCGTTCCTTATGCTACTCCTCCGAAAGAGTATATGGAGCGACGGAGAGAAGTCGACCTGAATGGATCTCCACAGCAGAAGTTCAACTTCTTCCGCGATGGGGTTGTCGTTGCGGCTGACGAAATCAGGCAACTGATTTCGGAGGGTAAGTCGGTTGTATGCGATCGGTACTGGATGACGACCTATGTCTATCACAAGGTTATCGGTGTCCAAGTCGCAGAGAGTGACTTCTCAAGCTTGCTGCAGCCGGACCTGACCGTTTTGCTTACCGCCAGTCCTGAGCACCAGCTGCAACGTCTCATCGAGCGTGGCATGTCTATCAATGACACGCAGATGGTGCCAAGAAATCTGCAGTTGCGGCAGGAATATGACGAGCTGTTCAATCAAGAGCTCTTCATCAACAAAAGTGTCTCCACTGACAATCGAACCGCAAAGCAGGTTGCAAATCA
The DNA here is from genome assembly GCA_002299465.1 of Patescibacteria group bacterium UBA661. GTDB lineage: Bacteria > Patescibacteriota > Minisyncoccia > Phycocordibacterales > UBA918 > OLB19. The sequence goes on along the minus strand of DBNX01000018.1, from coordinate 57,452 downwards.
CGTGGTACGTGCCATCAAACTGCATGCCGGACTGCGTCGTGGCTAATGGGCGAGAGGGTAACAACCCTCTCGCTTTTCTTTTTATAGGATTGGAATGTCTCGACCCACTTACTTAAATTGACCTAGTCAAAAGGTGCTAGAATACCCTTATAAGGCCTTACCTGTGGGGCACTTAACCCATATAGCCCGCCAAGACAGCTAAGTTGATTCTTAATTTCTGATTATGGATTTTTTCTTAGACGAAATTAAAAAAATCGAAAACGACAACAGGATTGCTTTAACTAGTAAACATCCAGCGCTGTTACCATTTGTGCTGGAGACGCGACGAGCTACACGCTTGCTGTTTTATAATTTTCATCCAAAATTCAAAACCGCAAACCCAAAAATATCTTCCTGGTTTCATTTAACTGAACACTCTTCCCCTTTGTACAGAAAATACAACAAGCGAGAATTGGATGAAGGTAAAATCGAAAACATAAAAATTGCCATCAGCAGTTTAAAAGAAACCATCATTCCTCCTGGAAAAGTTTTTTCATTTTGGAAATAAGTCGGCAGACCATCGCCCAAAAGAGGTTTTAAAAATGGTTTAGTCCTATCAAACGGTCGCTTAAGGGAAGATGTGGGGGGAGGATTGTGTCAGCTATCAAATCTTATTGCTTATATGTTTGCCTGTAGTGAGTGTGTTTTTATAGAAAGAAAACATCACTCCAAAGATGTATTCCCTGACAACAATAGGACCGTACCCTTCGCATCCGGAGCAACCATTTTCTTTAATCTGATTGATCTGAAAATCAAAAACCCCTACCCTTTTCCAATCAAGCTCAATTTACGCACTACCGACACGCAACTCCGCGGCAGCTTAGATAGCCCGGTATCACTTGATTATTTCATAAAACTGGAGGAAAAAGAGAGTTTTTTTATTAAATCAAAACAAACAAACAAATTATATCGCTGTAATGTCTTAAATCGTGTCTTTTACGAAAAAAATACCAAAAACAAAATTAGAGAAGAAACTTTGTGGACAAATACCGCTGAAGTGATGTATGAAGAGTCTGATGTCAAAAAAGAAATTTTTTAGTTGACTCACATATCTCATTACCCTATCCAAAATGAGGCTGGCTTTGTTGTACATAAACCGCAACTCAGACGCCTTTATCTGCCTCTCAACTAGGGGTGTTTCTCCGAATCTGCTAAAATAAGGCAATGTCTGAAAGACCAGCCATTATCAACAAAGAAGCCGAGTCGATAGCACTAAAAGATAAACGACTCGAAACGATTCAGCGCATAGAATCCGAACTTCCAGCAGTGCCGGAGATTGGGGATTATTTTCGAAATCACCCCCAGTGCGTAGGTGATGTGCGAGAGTTTTTAGTACTTTACTTTGGGTCAAATCTTAAAAAAATAAATGGTCATGTAATTGAACGAATCTTAGAGAAACTCCCTGACATTGGCACAACGTATTTAGAAACAACAATTGGGCAGATATCACAAATCTACCAGGAGTATGAAAATATAGTAGCAGAATACGAAAAACAAGAACATGCCGTATACGCACAACTCGACCTGAACGGGGAGAGATTCGAGAACTTGCACATAAACCGTTTAATTAAAAAACTCTATACAGGAGACGGTGAGTGGGACGATCTTGATTGTGATATATATATTTCTAAATTTGATAATGAGTGGCAAAGATTCTATCAGATTATACGCAACGAAGACCCCCTCTCGACACTTGGTTGGAGATCGAAGATTTCCAGTGATATTATAAGCATCCTTGGATATGCTAGACATGAATCAGACCTTGACATAGAAGGTGTATTTGATGCTATCGATACCTACTTTGATATAAAAAACATCGATCCTCGACGAATACCGATGGTGATTGATCTTCTATATCAATCACAAGAATTGGAAAAAGAAGATTATGATGCTTTTGATGATCCTGTACATGAGATTGATCGAAGAATTCATGAGTATCGCGATGTTGGTTTCAGGTATGTGCTTATTGACTATATTGAGAATAGACTAGAGCCCCGCCTTCACACGGTTTTTGAAACAATCAAGTACGATGCAGTGATGGAAGCGTGGGGAAATTCAAATAATGATTACACTGACGGTTCAGAAATAACCATTTCAGAAAATCAGCTTGATGCGTTAATAAAAGAATCAAACGCAAATAGATCCGTTGAATCTTTCCATATACACGACAGAGCTAGCCTGATGCTCGGCCTAACAAAAGATTGTTTTGCTGATTATGTTGCCAACGACGCATTCTATGTAATTGAGAGAGATGTTCAAGGTAACTATAGACCAATAACCATCAAGAACCTTCTCGAAAGTAGAGGTATCGGTGGTTCGGCAGTAAGTAATGATGGTGTTGCTGAATATCGATCACTTATGGATCTCCGTGTGCGTGCATCATTGGAAAAAGCCTTTGGTTTTAAGCTACTTGACTTGAACCTAAAGGAACAGTACTTCTTTCTCAACTACCTGAAGAGTGTTACTCCTGAATTTATTGAATCCATAAAACAATTTACTTCACGCTACGGTGTCAACGGAATGCGCACCTTTCTATCGCTTGAACGAGGAGACGAAACACTTGGCGACAACATCGTTGCTTTCGGTCAGCATGAGGAAGTCGCGGGTACGGTTTTTAGATATTACAGTGACCTCCTTAATAGTGCTGATCGTGCAGAGCAATTGGTCCGCGAAGTATCTAATTGCGAGGGAGATCTATGTACCGATCTGGCAAATCAGGTCCGCGAAAACATTTTAAACAGAGCACAAAAGGATCTTGAAAAAGCAGTGCGAGCACATAATCCAAGCGAGGTTGCTTCACAAATCGAAAACTATGTAGCGGCTGCGAAAGAGTATGTTGCCCTACTCCAAGAAGTCGGCACAGAAAAAATTGAATCGGTCTCACCCGAGGCTCTAACCGAAGAAGATAAGGTTCGTATGCAGGAACTCCTCAGAAAGAATTATGATACGGCGTACCCAGAACCTGAAAATAATGAATTTAAGGCAACGGTAGCTGGTTCACTCGTGAAAAGTTTTGATAACCCAAACACAACATATCGCATATTGCGCGACCAAGGTAAGATTGTCAGTTTCAACCGCTTTGATACGCTTCGCGACTATACTGGGAAAGAAGTGTCGTACTTCGGTTCTTTTAACGCCGATCCGGCATACAGTGGTGTCGGTGGAATAATGCTTGAAGAAACCATCAAGGATCAGCTTGGGAACGGTCGCCCCATGATGGCTCACTGTGACCCCACGCAGGCAATCACTAAAAAATATATTGAAGATGGTTTTGTTGCTACCGGATTCTATTCACTCGCTGGTAAACCAAGCTTTGAAATCTGGCGCTCTAAAGACTCAACCAGACAACTCGAAAGCAAGCAGAAATCAATTGAGGAACTGTTGAATCAGACTGAAGAATCTGGGTCAATTGTGGTTCGCGAACAATCAAGCGCTGAAACCTATCCCGAGCTACAAAATGCTATGGGATTAACTCGATACTTCACACACCAAGGCAAGACATATCTCGTCTTTGAAAAGCTCAGTGACACCCTCCGAGACGAGTTCACTCCACCGCAAGAGGATTTGAAGAAAGCGGCCTAGATCACTTCTCCGCTACTCAACTTCCACAGACTCTCAAAGAGATATTTGTGTGTATTTGCAATGTACTGGTCAGTAATAATTACTCCCACCAGATATTCATCAGTGAGCGTGATATACGATACTTTGTTGTCGTATATCTGAACCACAGTCTGAAATGGTGAAAAGCCTTCTGAAGCGGTAATGAGCTTGGTATTCGTGACCTTGCCGTCGTATGACTTGAGGAACTTTCGTGCCTCTGGTGAATCAATCACCAGTCCACGTTTCTTCACATCCTGTTCCTCGCGCAGCGCAGAGTATTCGGCATTAAGTGCCGGGATATATTTGGTGATAGCCTCAAGATCAGCATAGGTGAGAATCTCCTCGGTAGCAGAAAGACTATCCATAAGTACCTCCCACACCCCGTCTTCACCTTCATAGAATTGAACCCCCGGCTTTCCGACACTCAGATTAAAGAGTGATGAGAGCTTGCCTGATGTAGCCAAAAACTGCTTTTTCGTGCGTTCGATACGCTCTTTCTGCTCGTCAATCACCTTCGTAATAGCCACGGGGTGCTTTGGAGTGAACTTGGCAATTTTATTAGCTTCTTCCGATTTACTGGCTAGACCAAGACCAATCAATTCCTCAAGCACTTTATATACAAGTGGTCGAGACAGTGTAGTGCCATTTGGAATTGCCTTCGCAATAGCGCTTGCTGGGGATTCCCCAAGCTTTAATAAGACTTCATACACAACCGCCTGCTCTTTAGAGAGGCCAGTATCAGTGATTTCTTTTGTATATTCTAATTGAATCATCCTTACACAATAGCACATCTATCGTTATTGTCACGTTACCGTGACATTTATATGTTGATAACTATGCAGTTTTTTATTTAAAAATAGTAATTTTAGCCACATTTAGCCGTTTTTTGTATATACTTCTTGACAATACATTTAACCTCTGGTATGATGTATGCAGTTAAGAAAGAGGTGGGAGAGAGAGCTTCATCACTTTCGGAGAGAGTACCTTACTTTCAAACGAGTGAGCGAAATGAACAAATACATTTGTTCATTTCCGAGCGAGTGCAGAAAGAAAGTTTTTTACAGGGAATCAGGAGAGAGATACGAGCCGAGACGCTCGCCTTAGGGAAACCTAAGCGGTGACCACAGCCGAAAGTGTGGCAGGAAGAGAGAGTCTCGGAACAACTCGCATTAAAACTTGATTCGTTTGCACGAAGTTGGGAGTAGGCCGCAAACCAGACTCCACCGACTGATACCGTCAACTGGTGACGGCAGCTGGACTACTTCACCCGATCAACCTCGAGCACAGCTCGAGAGGACATCGATCGGTCGGAAGCGATTAACCACCGCTTCTTACCGAAAATGTCCTAGGAATGGTTCCCAGGACAGTTCTTCATAACCCGCGACCCTACAGACGTAGACCGCCTGCAGTTCCTGCAGGCGGTCTACGGTGACGACGTTCGCGTTGTCACCGTAGACATACCCTACGGGGACGACCCGGGGGGCGCGGTCAAGGCGCTCGTCGCCAAGACCGAGACCGACGGCCAGAAGGTCGTCGCGGTCGAGGCCCAGGCCCCGTTCCCCGCGCTGATGAAGCTCGTGGATCGGCGGCGGGACCTCGGGGTTGCCCTCATCCGCGCGCAGTTCGCGCGCGATGAGGGCGGACGGCTTGTTCGTCGCGTCGCGGTGCTCGGCGTGGATGTCCTCGCGGACATTGACGGCAAGCGTTTCCGCTTAACAGAAGACCGGCAAGTTTTCTCAGACGGACGCGTTCGCCGACGCACGACACCGACCTCGATCTCCGAAAAACTGAAGCTGGACGAAAATGTCCAGGAGGCAGTGATTCGGGCGATGAGCTTTGATTGGAATCCTCAAAGAGATAAAGTTCTTTTAACCAACCCCCAAAGGAAAGAAAATGAAGTCACATACCGGTTACACCGACGCCATCGCCTGTCTTGCAGACCTGCGCGAGGTGTCCTTACTAAAAAAAGGCACCGACGTCGTGATCGACGCCGGTCCGTGGGGCAGGCTAGTCTTGCCCTGCCACTCGAAGGAGTGGCAGGAGTTTGTCTGCGTAAGGTTGTTCCATACGTTAGGCAAGGACTTAGACACATGCCACGCTGAGTGGCTGCTGTCCGACAAGATAGCCGGCCGCTAAGCGGCTGGGGAAGATTTGTATTAAAAAATCTTCCCCACTTTATTCGCGGCTTAAAATTAACTTGGTTAATTTTAAGCCGCGATTGAGTTTATAAAAACTGATATCCAAAACACAGCTGAAGTATATGGTTCGCCTTTTCTACCAGTCAACTGCTGGTAGAAAAAATCTCTCTCCGAGCGTAATTAGTACCTCGGCTGTGTTTTGGGACAAAACTAATTGTTTGTCAGAAAAAAACTCCCCTACCCTCTGCCCTTCGGCTGAGATTTTTATGAGTGCGTTGACGTGTTACAATGACCGTTAACTATGTCACCACTTCACACCTTAAATCTCTTATTGGCCACTGGCGGGTTAATCTTGCTGGGTGTGACGATTGCTTTGTTTGTGGATTATTTTCTAAATGACAGCAAAATTTTCCAGCGTTACTTACGTCCTTATGCTTGGTACCTAATGATCGCGACCACGACCGGTAGTTTGGTGCTATCACTTGTTTATTCAGAATATTTTGGATTTGTGCCGTGTTCCCTCTGTTGGCTACAACGCATCGCTCTGTATCCACAAGCCCTGCTCTCAGTCATTGCTTACCGCTTAAAAGATCAGGTTATGTTCCCTCTCTATGGCCTGGCTTTATCAATTTTTGGGCTGGGGGTAGCTGTTTATCACTACATTTATCAATCATTGCCCTCAGAAATGTTGGCAGCCGGAGTATTGCCTTGCCTCACCGATGGCAGTTCTGACTGTGCCGCGAAAGTATTTGAGATGTATGGTTTTGTCACTTTTCCCTTTCTGTCAGCCGTCACTTTTGCCTTTCTCATAATTATTTATATCAACCTGCTACGCTCTAACCGCTCTTAAATACCATATTTTTTACAATAAAAAACTACTCTTAGCCATTCCCTAGGTAAGCCAACTTATTATCTTATTCTGAGCCAGTAAAAAGCACACTCCGCGGAGTGTGCTTGTTTTTTAACCGTGGCGTTTGCTTCGGTTTAGTTTTTATCGCCAACGACACTCGGTGTCGTAGTGTTCGACGACGTGCATTGTCGGTCGCGTGTCGGTGAAATCAGTCCCTCTGTTTTGCGACGAAACCGGCAAAACTGAGAAGGGGTTGATTCCAGCCAACAAGGCTTCTCGAATTTGGCGTGACAGCTCGAACAATCCGCCTTTGTTTTCCTTTGTGAACTCCACTCTAAAGTTCCTCTTTCTTTTGTGATAAACACCACATCCGACCACCGGACGGGTCAAATAAAATCACCTATCCACACACCAAGGTGTTTTGTGATTTCATTTGACCCGTCCGGTGGGGAGGAAAGTTAGTTTGAATTTATAACACAATTCCTTTTTAAAAGCAAACGAATTTTTGGGGGATACTTGTTTACTCACACCGGCTATCTTTTTCTGATTGAATTTACAACAATTCAGTGCTAAGCTCTTAGTCGGAAAGGAGTATTGTAATGTACGTACCCAAACACCTGCTACCCCACCTGGAACGCCTGGGTTACCACTTTGAAGGAGAAGTGACTGCTCAAAACGCTCTTTGTCTGATAGCAAAAGCTAGAGAACAAGGGGACAACAATGCGGCCGGACTGCTCGCTCACGTTCTCGTCCACATCGATAAAGGGCATCTTTGCGGAGATTCCCCGCAAGAAATCCGCCAGCAGCTTTCCTAGTTTTTAAAAAACCCGCGCGCCAACGCCGCGGGTTTTTGTAAAACAAAAACCACGAGTAGTACTCGTGGTTGAGAAAACCAAAAAAATTACAATTACGGCATCACCGCAACCGTGCCTGGGTGAGGTCCACAACAATCGGATTCACCATAACGCGACTTTGTCGCAAGTACTCAAGGAAGCGAATGAGTACCAAATTAAACGACTTTTCCTCCAGCGTGAAGCTAACGAAGATCACTTTGCTGTTAGCGTCGCAAGTCACACTAAAGTAGCACCTGTTCCCAGCCCCAAACTCGAAAAATTCGCCGAACTCGTACAGGGCTGCCATACAACGACTAAGTGCTTTTGCCTGAACGCTCATTGGCACACAAGCCACGGCGGTAAGCTGTTGGTTGGTGCCCCCCATAACGGTAACCACGCCATCGGCAGTGCGCGGACTTGCTCCGCCCAGATTTTCATACTGAGACATCTCACTTCTCCTAAAAAGAATCCCGCGCGGTGGCGCGGGGGTTTGTTTTACTCAAAACGGTCTGTTTTGAGCGCTCGGGCATCTTCGCGATCTGACAACTGCCACTCAGAAGGATGCTCGACTTCTTCAGGCAGGGATTGCAAAATCTCCCGCAAGCCTTCGTTTGCTTGCCGGCGAGCTGACCGATTTTGGGCGACTTTGAGCGCGCCCCTTTGTCGACACTTGCTTTGTTTGCTCATCCTTCTCCTCCTAAAAAATCAGTCTATTGGGCAGACGTCCAGGTTTGCTTGCCTGTCGCGCCTTGCAAAAGCTTTCAATAATTCGTCAGCTCGAATCTTTTTAAAGACATCTTCCACGAGCTGATCTTCTTCTTTCTCCTTTATTTCTTCTGCTTTTATTTCGGCGCGTTTTTTCGCACCTCTTTTCCCGAACTCACTGCAGGCAGCTCGGTCACCCCGTAGCACCGCCGCCTGTACGCGCGGTGGGCGTGCACTTTTTTTAGCCATGTCAAAGTCCTTTCTTGTGTCGTATGGTTTATCTGAATCCACTTTTAATTATAGCATATTTAGATGGTTTTGTACATAGTAGATTTGCGGACAACAACCCAAAGAAAGCCCCGTGACGCTTCGCGTCACGGGGCTTTTAAAACTCTAATCAGATTACCTTCCTACAGCGCAAACAGCACCAAGCTAGAAGCCATCACTGCCATACCCACAAACACGCCGATTATAGGCAAGTGGTGATTGTACTTTTGGGCAGTCGGCAAGAGCTGGTCAAGTGCCACGTAAACCATGATACCGGCCACTCCCGCAAACACGACACCAAAGAAGTAATCGTTGATGAAGTAGCTGAGGAGAAAGAAGCCGAGCAACGCTCCGGCTGGCTCAGCTAGACCGGAAGCAAACGAATACCAAAAAGCTTTAAGTCGGCTACCCGTCGCGCGGTAAATGGGAATCGACACAGCAATCCCTTCTGGAATGTTGTGGATGGCAATCGCTATGGCAATCGCTATACCGAGAGCTGGCTCTTCGAGCACCGCCATAAACGTCGCCAATCCTTCCGGAAAGTTGTGGATGGCAATCGCAATTGCCATAAATACACCCATCCGCATTAACCCCTTGCGCTCGACACTTTCTGCGGTGCGCTCCAGTGGTGTTCGCCCATTTTCATCCTCATTAAGGAGTCGGTGTGAGTGAGTGTGTGGTTCTCCCTCCATTTTATCTTGGTGGATGTAATCAAAGACATGGTCGATAATGGCGATAACTATAAAGCCCGCAAAAAAACCGATCGTAGCCCACAAGTATCCCTGCCCATCACTGCCTGTTGCTTCTGTCAGACTGCCAACGGCCTTCTGAAAAATCTCGATCATCGAGACATACAACATCACACCCGCCGACAACCCGAGCATAAAAGACAGGAATTTATCACTCGGTCTCTTTTGGGTAAAGGCCAACAAGCTACCGATACCGGTAGCGAGTCCAGCTCCCAACGTCACTAAAGTCGCTAAAACAATTGGTTCCATAAATCAGCTCCGTTAAACTTGGTAATCTAAATTAACATTAACTAAGAAACACTCGCAATTTCCGATTTCATACACAGCAACAAACTGCCAACCTGAGTAATTTAAAATGGCTGGAGTTCGCACTTAGCGCGAACAGGAGAGAATGTTTCTTACTGTCGAATATAACATAACAACATTTTTACGCAAGTCTTACCTGTGACTATCCACCGCGGAGCTTGATAAAGTGCCTTGGCTACCGTAGGTAAAGAGTTTTCCTAACAGTGTCTAATATCTCTAACACCAACCTCGACAGAAAGTGGTAACATAGTAAGTGTTTTAACAACTATTTTTATGAACAATCACAAGCCCACAAATCTAGTTAATAAGGTTGCTGGAAAGCCACCCGTTTCGCGGTGGTTTTTTGTGCTGGTAATAGTGGCCAGTTTTCTATTTGTAGTATTGGCTGGTTTTGGTATCTATACCGTTATGAACCCCGCCGCGGAGGAGTCGTTAGTACTAGATACGGAAGAAATTGGTGTACATACAGAACTAGTACAGGAAAGCGGAGCAATCACAGCACCCGCTCTTGCGCCACAAGCGATTCCAGGTTGTGAAGAAATAAAGTACGCCGACTCAAGAGATTATTGCTATTTTGTTTACGCCCAGTCGGAAAAGGACGTCACTCTTTGCAGCTTTATTGGGAACGCAACACATAGAGAACAATGCCAATTGGAAGCAGACCCCAAGCCAGCGCAAAGAAACATCAATTCGTTAGGGTTCCATCCCGATGTTATTTCAGTAAATCAGTCACAGGAAGTTTTTTTCAGTCTTAGATATTCCGGTGTGCAGGAACGAGCGATTTCGGTGGTGGTGGAAGAGATTGATGAGCACGGAAAAGTTGTCAGGGAGATTGGTCAATTATTTGATGACGGGAAAGATGGTGATCTGGTTGCTGGGAATTTTCTTTACGGCAGAAATCTTATTATTGGTCCCTACCCAGAAGAAACCAATGTTTATTTCCGCGCGGCCTTGGTAGTTCCAGAAAAACCAAGTGAAAAAGTCTATTCCCCGACTATAGCTCTTCTGGTCACAAGATTTTCCACCACCTGTCGGGGCTATGGCTCAGCAGAGGTAAGGGTGGTGAGAAGTTTGATATTTGGAACATTTATTGAGGATAAATTAATGGTCAGCTTTCAGGAAGGTACTTCTCCAGACAGGATAGAAGAAATCCTCACTCAGGTTGGAGGGGAGGTCATCTGTGTCAGATCAGGCGGATTACTTTCTCTATATGATGTTGAAATTAGTGGAGCGGGCACCTTTGGTCTCTTAAGAGCAGCCAGAACCCTACGTACATTTACAGAAGTTAGATCAGCCGGGGTAGATTATGTGGGTAGTCTTGGATTATTTTGATTTTGCGAGGGCCAGCTCCAGATTCTCTTGCTAATATAAAATCCAACGAGGAAGAGGGGTGAGCCTTAACAGGCGGCCTTTAAGATTAGACCAGCGGTCATTTTTCGACTTGGCTTTACTAGATTGCGCGCAATCGAGTAGAGTAATGATTATTCAAAAAATTGATTCAAAAGCAGTGTGCGTATAAATGTGTGTATAAAATTATCTCAACCGTATACGACAGATTAAATATCTGAAAAGAGAAAGCCCCGCTCGCTGACAACGAAAGTTGTCAGCGAGCGGGGCTTAAATGCCCTACCGCCGCGGTGACGGAACGTACGGAAGTCCAACCTTAAAACGATGCCGATATTTGTCAAAGAGAGCATCGAGTTCTTTCTCTCTGACTCGAAACGCCTTTTGGTGTGCTTCGTAATTGTCATCATATTGCTGGTTGGCCACCTCTACCACCGCTTGCAACTCCTGATGAAAACGACTCACCCTAGCTTGCGTACCCATAAAACACCTCCTAGCTTAAGACAGTTGCTGTGGTCGCCCAGTCGGAATGAGCGCCGACCGCAAGGCCAACACCAGACGCTCCTCTCGGCTCGATTTCAGGTATGGGGCAAATGTCCCATCGGCTATTCTTATTTTTATGTTCACACCTTCTTCCAGAGACTGGCGAAAGGGATGTCCCAAAGTAGCCGAAACGAGCACAAGAGTGACCGCACCAAACTCAACTTGACGCAAAAAACTCAATGTGCCAGCCGGTGTAGCTAGCGAGAAAAATCGCTCTGGGACTTTTCTTGGCAAAAGATGACTGGGTCGAAGTGGCGGATAGTGCACCCCACAGATAGTCATAAACGAACTCGCAATCAAGTCTAATTCACGACGAAACTGCCGGCGCAAAATACTCCAGATCAACTGCTGTCCTCTGTTCAAGGTCGGCGGACAAACAGTCTGATAGAGAGCTGTTAGCGGCAACAGTTCACAGTGGACGGCAGTGCTGTTGCCGTAACGCACCGCCAAGATTTTTTTGCCACTCTTTGTTTTGGACTTTTTCACAAGCTGAATCCATATCCAGTAAGTTCTGGAGTCAGCAGACTGCCGCTTGACCGAGACGACCTCTTGGTATCTACCCAACATAAGCTCAAGCCAAACTTGGTCAAACTCAACTTTTTTTGTGAGCATCTCAACACTCCTTTACGAGTTAGTTAAAAGTTGTTTACGGATTGTTTTGTTAAAGAACAATCCACTCTGACCTAGATAGTACCACGACAACGCGTTGCGTCAATGACTAAATGGCTAGGGCTTGTTTTGAACCCCGTGGATAAATCCGCGTGAGAAATTCTTAATTATGCAGCTGGTAATTTTATGAAAAAACACCCTCCTAGGAAGGTGTTTTGAATCGGCATGGCTTGTCGGTTACCGCTACCAGACAATCACGCCCAGGCGGCGGTTGGTCTCAAAGCACTGCCGCCGCCGGTGGTTGCTCTCGTTAGCGCGCGAACGGGTACGCTTCCAGCTGTCCAGCCAGAAATTGGTGATCTTGCCGCCCCGCCGCCGCAAAGCGGGTTTGCGGCGAATGCGACCACCCTGTTGGGTGGGGCTACGGGCAGCGGTTTCGCCAACTGACGAAACCGCTGCCAAAAAAAACAAGTTGCCGTCGACATAAGCGCAGCAGAGCATAATTTCTCCTTTTTTGCTGCTGGTTTAAGAACTTTACAACGTTTTGATAATAACATTATTTATGCTATTTGTCAAATAAAATTTGTAAAGTCCCGAGAGTGCCTACCCTCTCAATCCTACCCAAAAACTATTATCTAGTATCGATTTAGACTTCTCCACAAAAAACTTCTTCTATAACTTTTCCTCAGACTTTTGCTATGATGACGTTATGTTACCAACTGATTTAATTTCACTTCACTTTCGTCTGGATGAGGCGCACCGCCGCGCTCTTAAAAAACTCAACCTTAATACCGTTGAACAACTCCTCCTGCACCTTCCCCAACGCTATGAAGACATCTCTTCTATTCAGTCTGTTAGTTCACTCGTAAAAGACCAAGAGGCGGTTGTTTATGGTCAACTCGGTGGTTTAAACACTCGCAAGTCGTGGAAGAGTCGCACGCCAATTTCTGAAGGCTGGGTTGAGGATGGCACCGCTCGTATTAAAATTATGTGGTTCAACCAACCCTACTTGGCTAAGATGTTGACTGACGGTATGTACGTCAAAGTGGCCGGCCGCGTGACAGGCAGTGTCGGCAAATTATATTTAGCCAATCCCGAGGTGGAAAAGCTCGACACTTTACCCATCGACCGCCACGATTCCATTTTTAGAAATACCGAAACTTTAGACGAAACCATTTACCCTATCTATCGTGAGACGAAAGGCATTACCTCCAAGTGGATTTTTCACGCTGTGCAAAAATGTTTTGCCACTGGTGTTCTCACCCGTCTCACTGACCCAATTCCTGCAACCATCTTAAACCGCTATAACTTGCCCTCATTGGCAACGGCCTTAATCTGGATACATACTCCCAAAAAACAAGATCACGCGGCGAGTGCTCGTAAACGCTTCGCCTTTGAGGAAGTTTTCTACATTCAAACTGCTAAGGCGCGCGAACGGGCAGCGGTAAGTGCTGCTTCTAGTTATTTAATAAAGACCGACCCAGAACATCTAGCTGCTTTTATTAAACGTTTTCCTTTTTCACTCACCTCCGGACAACACCGCGCGATTGCTGACATCATCAAAGATTTTGGCGGTAAACACCCGCTGTCTCGATTACTGGAGGGTGATGTCGGTAGTGGCAAAACGGCCGTGGCTGCCACTACCGCCTATGCCGTAGCGACTTCTCTACCGCCCGAAGGGCTGGGCAAGAAAATCGGATACGGAAACTTGCAAGTCGCCTATATGGCACCGACCGAAATTTTAGCTAAACAACATTTCGCTTCTTTCATTGAATATTTCAAACACTTGCCAATTTCTCTTGGATTGATTACTGGTAGCGGCTGTTACAAGTTTCCCTCGAAATCAGACCCCACTAAGCCGACTCGGATTTCCAAAGCACAACTCGCCAAGTGGATTAAGAATGGCGAGATACCGATTGTGATTGGCACTCACGCCTTGATTTACAAAACTATTGAATTCAAACATCTCGCCTACGTTATTATTGACGAACAACACCGTTTTGGTACCAACCAACGCCGCGCCCTGGCAAAAAAAGACACTCGTCTGCCCCATCTCTTGTCGATGACCGCCACGCCCATTCCACGCACTCTCGCCCTCACTATTTATGGTGATTTGGACATTTCTCTTCTCGACGAAATGCCGAAAGGTCGCAAACCGATCATCACAAAAATCTCCAGCCCCAGTAAAATTGAGGAGGTTTACACTCACCTCAGACAGGAGCTTCAAGCCGGACGACAAGTCTATGTAATTTGCCCTCGCATCGACGAACCCGACCCCAGTAAAGAAACCGCCCTCCAACTTAAATCAGTGAAACAAGAAGCCGAACGTTTGCAGACAAACATTTTCAAAAATGCCCGCATCGCCATTCTGCATAGTAAAATGACTCCGAGTGAAAAAACTTCCGTTATGGAAAAATTTCTCGCCCACGAGATTGATATTTTGGTTGCCACTTCCGTCGTTGAGGTGGGTGTCAATGTTCCTAACGCCACCAACATAATTATTGAAGGGGCGGAACGTTTTGGTTTGGCACAATTACACCAATTGCGGGGGCGAGTCATTCGCGGTACTCACCAGCCCTATTGTTTTGCTGTCACCTCTAAAGACAGCGTTGGTAAAAGTGGTAAAACTCAAGAGCGACTACGCGCCTTACTTGAAGCCAAAAATGGTTTTGCGCTAGCTGAGTACGATCTTACCCAACGCGGCGCCGGGGAGCTCTATGGCCTAAAGCAATGGGGTCTCTCTGACCTAGGAATGGAAGCGCTTAAAAACTTAAAGTTAGTTGAAGCTGCTAGAAAAGAAGCCAAACAACTTATCGCCGCTGATTACGAACTCCGTGACCAGCCACTTATTGCTAAAAAAATTAGTGTCCTAAGTCAATCCCTGCATCTGGAGTAGGCAGTTGACAATCATTGGCAATTTATTAAAGTAAGCTTTCGAAGTTTAGCTGTATATTCACACCTTATCAGAGCTTCGTTTGTTCTTTGCAACTACGCCACGTTCGAAAGGAGGAAGGCGTTTAAAGAGGGGTCGGCATTAACTCTGCCGACCCCTTTACTTTTTTGGATTTTCTTATCCAAAAAAATGTCGGTCTCGGCGCGGACCCGACACTAATTTGTCTTAGCCCAATCGATGCGGTATAGTTCTCGCATTAACTTCCGCCAATAGCTCAGTTGGTAGAGCGCAGAGCTTATACCTCTGTGGTCCCTGGTTCGAGTCCAGGTTGGCGGACTGTCTCTGGCGCGAGCTAGTTTGCCCAGCCGGGCAAACTAGCTCGCGCCTATCCCCATCTCAGTTTGGCAAAAAATTTCACCCCCAGCTATCAACTTTCAAACAGCCTCGTCGAAAAAATCGCCTAGCAACTGCTATACTGAGCAAGGTAAATAATTTATGCGTCTTCTTTTTGCTAAACATTTCTGGCTGTATATCTTTTTGCTTGTCGCCGTGGCGGTTTCTGGTTGGTTTATCTGGCGAGAATACAACATCGCCAACGAACCGCCACCAGAAACTACCGCTGTGCAATTAGGTGATGTTAGAAAAACCATCACCATCTCCGGAAAAATTGAAGCTCTCCAAGTAGCCAGGCTTGGCTTTCCGGTAAACGGTACTATCCGCAACATCTACAAACAAGCGGGCGAGTCAGTAGCTCCGGGCGAAATAATCGCCACTCTTACCAACGACGCCGCTATCGCTGATTACAACGCCGCGCTGGAAGGAGTGCGTTATGCCGAGCAAGTTAAGCAACAACTCCTCCGCGGCGCTACCGCGGAGGAACGAGCGGTAGCCAGCACCAACGTCACCACTGCCCGTATCGCACTGGAACGAACCCGTTCCGATTTTGCCCAAGCCGTAGCCAATGCCCGCAAAAACCTACTTTCCGCCAATTTATTTGCCTACCCCACTGACCCCGAAAATAGAAACACTCCACCTACCATCACTGGCAATTACCTTTGTGCTGAAGAGGGTCGTTATATCATCTCTCTTTATAGTTCCTCGGCAGTATCTGGTCGCTCCTATCGTCTGTCTGGTCTAGAATCCGGAACCTTTGCTGCTACGATGGACACCGCTCAACCGCTCGGCACTTGTGGTTTATATATGCAATTAACCGCCAGCGAATTTTATCGTAATGATGATTGGATAATCGAAATCCCCAACCGCCGTGGGGCTTCTTACGTTAGCTTGAGAAACGCTTACAACTCTTCCCAACTCGAAGAACGAAACGCAGTGCGAGCGGCTGAGGAAAATTTGCGTTTAGCAGAAAGAACCGAAGCTGTACTCCTGGCCCCACCAACCAGAGAGACTCTAGCCCAAGCGGAGGCAAACTTAGCCATGGCTGAATCAAGACTCGGGGCAAGCGTTGCTCGCGTTTCTGACTACACGATCAGAGCGCCCTTTGCTGGCAGCATCAGTGAAGTGGCTATGAAAGTCGGTGAAACCACTAATTCTGACAAAACTATTACCATCATCTACGAAGGTGATTATGAATTACGGGCTAATATCCCGGAAGTAGACATCACCAAAATAAATGTTGGTGATACAGCCTTAGTTACTTTTGATGCCAACCCCGCTAGTCAACACGAGGCCACCATCAGTTTTATCTCCCCCCTCTCCACCCGAATTGGCGGCGTGGCGTATTTTGAAGCGCACTTCACCCTAGCGGAAATACCCACCTGGCTACGCGAAGGACTCAACGCTGACGTGGCGATTGAAAGTGAGCGCAAGATAGCCGTACCAACTTTACCAAAACGCTTTATTGAATTAGTCGGTAACGAATCTTTTGTCTATACTTTACAGGACAACCAACCAACCAAGACACCCGTCTCGATTGGGCTCGTCGGTACTGACGGCACGACTGAATTACTAGATTTGCCAGTCGGCACTGTTGTCGTTTTACCTTAATTACCCTATGCAAGACTTACGCATTGGTCTACTGCTGGGAATTAGACAAATCCAAAGAGCGAGTCTGTGGACGACATTACTAATTATCGCTGTAATTTTATTTACCTTTATAAATTTAGTCGCTTTAAGCGGTATTCTAATTGGTATTATTGATAGCTCCCTGCGAGAAGTACGAACCGGAGCCCTCGGCGACATCACCATTAGCCCACTCACTGGTGAGACCCAAATTAAAGAAACCGAACGCTTCCTAAAAACACTACCAAACCATCCCGAGATTGCCACTTTCTCTCCTCGCTTGACCGGCTTAGCTACTATCGAAGCTAACTACCAAGAACGCCGCGATTTACGTGATGATGCCGACGTCATCACCGTCATGTTGACCGGTATTGACCCTGTGGCTGAGGATCTTACTTCAGGCTTAAGCCAGATGGTGAGTGCGGGTGAATATTTTTCGGCTGGTGAAACTGGCTACATTCTTATGGGCAAGCTAAACATTGAACGCTATGCCGCTGAGTTCGGCGATGCTTTTGATTCACTCAAAAATGTTTATCCGGGGGATACGGTAATGATCACTGTAGATGGACAGAGTCGGGAGTTTACGGTCAAAGGTATTGTTGACTCTAAAGTTGATTTAATCTCTACAGCAGTCTACATTCCCGAACGAGAGTTTAGGAGATTATTTAATCGCACTGATCACGATGCCAATCAAATTGCCGTTAGACTACAACCGGGATTTAATGAGTACACTATTCGTGATCGACTACGGGCGAGCGAACTAGCCACTCTGGCTACCATCAATTCCTTTACTGAGGATATTCCGAAGTTTCTTATTGATATGCGCACCACTTTTAATCTGCTCGGCTTGTTTACTGGAGCCATCGGCTTGGTGGTCGCTTCGATTACTATCTTCATTGTGATTTTTATTAACGCCATTTCTCGCCGCCGTCAGATTGGTATCCTAAAAGCTATCGGCATCAGTCGGCGCGCCATCGAGTACGCCTACATCACTCAGGCGGCTTTCTATGCCATCACTGGCGCTATCATCGGTATTTTGATTACTCAATTTATTATCATTCCCTATTTCGAACAAAATCCTATTAACTTCCCGTTCGCCAACGCCTCTTTAAGTATCAGTCTCGATGATATGTTGTTGCGTTCGGGGGCTTTATTTGCTGTCACCTTAATAGCCGGCTTCATTCCCGCCTGGATGATTACCCGTCAGAACACCTTAAACGCGATCTTGGGTAGAAGGTAAAATAAAAATATGCACATCATACAAGGACAAGCAATCACAAGAACTTTCGGCACTGGCGCACTCACCACGCGCGTTCTTAAGGGTGTTGATATCAATGTTAATCAGGGTGAGTTTGTAGCGATTATGGGTAAATCTGGGGCTGGTAAATCCACCCTACTCTACCAACTCTCTGCCTTAGACAGACCATCATCGGGCAATATCTTGATTGACGGGCAAGATATTCTCGCCCTCTCAGAAACCGCTCTGGTTAACTTTCGCCTTTACACATTGGGCTACATCTTTCAAGACTACGCCCTTATCCCCGAACTGACGGCCGGGGAAAATGTCGTTCTCCCGTTACTGATGCGTGGTATTGATTGGGAAAGCGCCCGGCAGACGGCCCAAACTACTCTCTCCTCAGTCGGATTGCCTGATAAATACAACAATCTGCCCTCACAACTTTCCGGTGGCGAACAGCAACGTGTCTCCATTGCTCGGGCTGTCGCTGGTAAACCAAAGATTATTTTTGCGGACGAACCCACCGCCAATCTTGATAGTGTTTCTGGTGATACCGTGATCTCTTTACTCGCCCAGTTGCACCGCGAGGGACAGACGATTGTGATGGTCACCCACGAACCCGAATACACGGCCCACTGCGACCGCGTTATCTATCTGGAAGATGGCTGCATTACCCGCACCGAAGACAGAACCTACAACCAAGTAAAGGATTTCAAACCAGCGCCTGCTGTGTCGGATAATTTTGCTCGCTACCAAAATCCACCCAACTAAAAACGCGTCTGCTTGACGCGTTTTTAGTAATTGAGACGCTCAGTTTATTTGGCGGCTGGCGTCGCCAACACACTGGTTGGGTCGGCTACTTTAATCTCATCCTCTCGCATTTTCTTGTAGGCGTCTTGAATCTCTACCCCCTCTTGCTTAAGCAACGCTTCATAAGCTTCTCTTTCTAAAGTCTCCAGTTCAACCAACTTCATAGAGATGACATCGAGAGCTTTTCGATATTTGGTAAGAACTTCTTTGGCACGATCTTTTCCTTCTTGAATGATTTTGGCAACTTCGTCATCAATGGCTTTGGCCACCTGTGGCGAATACCCTCGATCTTCGCTCATACCACCACCGATAAGTCGTCCGCCCGTACCCTCAAGAGCAATCGGACCCAGTGGGCTCATGCCATATTTAGTCACCATATCGCGAGCGAGATTTGCCACCACTTGCAAGTCGTTAGAAGGGCCCGTTGTTAAATCACCAAACACCATTTCCTCTGTCACATAACCACCGAGCGTCATCGCAATATCATCCAAAAATTCTTTTCTGGTATGCATTCGGCGGTCTTCATCTGGCAGCTTGAGCGTGTAACCAGCCGCTCGTCCCCGCGAGATGATGGAAATTTTTTGTACTGGGTCAGCGTATGGTAACACTGATGCCACCAAGGCGTGACCAACTTCATGGTAGGCGGTCACCAGTTTTTCACGTTGTGACAAAACGTGACTCTTCCGTTCTGGACCGAGCATTACTTTTTCAATCGAGCGAATGATGTCAAATTGTGACACTTTTTTGCGTTTCTCGCGTGCTGCCAAAATTGCCGCTTCGTTCATCAGAGAATAAAGATCGGCCCCCGAAAAACCAGGCGTCCGTTGTGCAATTACTGCCAAATCTACATCTTCGGCTAAAGGCTTTTTTCTAGAGTGGACTGCCAAAATCTCTTCGCGGTCTTTGCGGTCTGGTAAGTCGATGGTGACTCGTCGGTCAAAACGACCCGGACGCAGTAGAGCTGGATCAAGTACATCTGGTCGGTTGGTCGCTGCCATTACAATAACTTTAGCGTTTGGCTCAAAACCATCCATCTCCACCAGAATCTGATTGAGTGTCTGTTCCCTCTCATCATTACCGCCACCTACTCCCGTCCCTCGGATTCGACCCACCGCATCTATCTCGTCAACAAAGATAATAGCCGGTGCTGCCTTTTTCGCCATCGAGAACAAATCTCGCACTCTGGACGCCCCGACCCCAACGAACATCTCAACGAATTCCGAACCCGAGATAGAGAAAAACGGTACTCCCGCTTCCCCAGCTACCGCTCGCGCCAATAAAGTCTTACCTGTTCCTGGTGCACCCATCATCATGACTCCCTTCGGAATCTCCGCCCCAATGTCAAGAAACTTTTTGGGATTCTTAAGAAAATCAACAATTTCCTCGAGCTCTTGTTTGGCTTCCTTAGCTCCTGCCACATCCTTGAATGTCACTTTCTGAGTAGTATCATTCGGGTCAATCATCCGCGCTTTAGAAGAACCAAAATTAAGCGCTTGCATACCAGCCCCCTTCACCGAACGCATGAAGAACCAGATGATCAAAATGAGCAAAATAATCGGAAACAAAAATGGAGCAAATTGCCCAAACCAATAAGCAAAGCCCGTCTCCCGCTGGACATCAATAGTCACGGCTTGTAGTTGCTCGTAAGTCACACCAAAATTAGTGAGTGACTCGGAAACCGATGCGTCTACCTCCCGCTTGGCTTCGCCCGGAGTTCTGGTGGCATCGTGGTACATTATTTCTAACCGCGTACCGCGCACAACAATCTCCTTGACCTCGCCCGCCTTTACTTGCGACACGACTTGAGACAGCGTGAGTTCCTCGGGCGGCACTTGTTGTTCCGAAAGGTAACTAAAGGCCAACATTACCAATATTAAGAGTAAGACGGTTGAAAGTACGTTGTTCCAAAAATTACCCGGACCCAGTGGCACCCGCTGTCTGACTTCACTAAACTTAGGTAAGGTGGTCTGCTGTTCTTTTTTGGGCGGACGGCTTGCCTCGGATTTGTCCTTATCCTCAGAACTTTCTTCGTCTGGTAATTTCACTTCTTCTTTATCAGCCGGAACATTTGTCTCATCGACTTTTTTATCTAATTCTGGTTTTGTCATAGGTAGGCGCATTATACAAAAAAACCAAGAAATTACGAGTTTTGCTATAGACAATTAAGCCGATTGCCCTTCCCGGCAATACCATCTATAGTATGAGGATTAACTATATTATGAGCAACAACACCTCAGTCACAAACAAAAAGGCCTCTTTTGATTACGAGATACTAGAACGCTACGAAGCGGGGGTGTTGCTTAGTGGTCAAGAAGTGAAATCTGTCCGTGCCGGCAAGGCTAGCCTGACTGGTGCGTACGCTATTATTCGCGGCGGCGAGGCGTACCTGGTGAACGCTTCCATCAGCCCCTACCAAGTCGCCAATACTCCCAAAAACTACGACCCCGAACGGGTGCGAAAGCTCCTACTTTCTAAAAAAGAATTAAGTGAATTGACACGCGCCAGTGAAGAGCGTGGTTTGACAATAGTCGCAATTAAGTGGTATAATAAAAAGAGATATCTAAAGCTTGAGATTGCTCTGGCGCGCGGTAAGAAAAAAGCCGACAAGCGAGAAGCTCTCAAGCAGCGCGACGCCAATCGCGACATCAATCGTCTTTTGAAAAATCAATAAACCTAAGTACACCGTTCCCCGCACCGTTTTTTCCTTAACCGTCTGGTTTTAAAAAACCAATCGAGACGAAAGAAACTGTGCTGGGGATGCTAGGCATCGACGGTTAGTGTTGTCTTATTGTGTGCAGTGTCGCAGCTGTCTGAGAACTGCGTTAAAATCTCAGGCATTCGTACGTGCAGACAAAGCAGTACCAAGTCCATACGCTCGCGCGTTTGGATTCGCTCCCGCCTTTGCGTAATCTTACGCTCGCCGGAGTGATGTGAGCGCACCAAGGGTCTCGTACCGTGTGTCTTGCAAAATAGCCATGAGACTTTGAGCAGAAATGTCGTTGTCATTATGCTCGAGCTTTGTCACAACTCGGAATCTAATTGTCTTGTCTATTCTCTAGATTAGAAACTTAAACCAAAGAATACCCTACACACTGTAGACTCGCTCTAAGCACCTAATTCGGACGGGAGTTCAATTCTCCCCATCTCCACCGACATAGAAGCATGTGGAACAACATAGAAGCTTGCTCATTTGAGCAAGCTTCTATGTTTTGATATGTTTATCATATGCAAATTATCCTCCCTGATTCTGTTGAAATTCTGTTGAAAAATTTCTTGAGTTACTAAACGCAAAGGAAACCGCCGAGGTCATTCGCACTATCGAATTACTGGAAGAATTTGGTAGTGACCTTGGTATGCCGCACAGTCGACATCTGTCTGAAGGCTTTCTTGTTGCATGCTTATATCAAGAAGACACAGAAAACTCTAGATAGGGAGTTATCCAGGGCACGTGATGCACAAGCACACTCGCAATAATATAACTTATAAGTTATATTTACTCTATGAGTACTTCATTCAAACAATTTAAAATTAAAGCTCTTAAGAACCCCGTCATTAAAGCTGAGTACGAGGCACTCTGTCCCGAATACGAAGTAGTAAAAACTATTATTAGAGAGCGTGTGAAGCGTGGCTGGTCTCAAACTGAGCTAGCTGAAGCAATTGGTAGTCGCCAACCGGTGATTTCCCGCCTTGAACGTGGCGACGGAAACCCTTCCCTACAGACCCTTAGCCGAATTGCCAAAGCGCTTGATTTGTCACTAAAAGTATCGATGCACCAGTCACCACAAATCAACAATCTTCAAGAAATTCGAATACTCCATTTCGATCAGACTGTGCTTAACTCGTAGAAAACTGCTCCATGAGGCACTTTTTATTTTATGTGTTTGGATGGTTAAAACCCACCCACGCTTTGCGTGGGTGGGTTTTAGTTTAGTAAAAAACTCTTACCTTTAGCTAAGGCCCTTGGCAATTCGCCACATTTCATCGGCTTCGGTGGTGCGGATGACAGCTATGAGCGGGGCGGTGTCGATTCCACCACCAATCACACCATCCCGGCTAATACAGGCGTCGTTCTTTGCATCATCTATAACCAAACCGAGGACTGAAAGTGGCGTGGTGATAAGGGAGCGTAAGATTGGACTGCGTTCGCCCGCGGTGGCTGTAAAAATAAGAACCTCCACTCCCCCCAAAGCCACCACCGCCCCACCGATGGCTTTTTGGATTTGGTAAACAAATGATTCAATGGCTAAGTTAGCCGCGCGGTCTCCTTGTGCTCGCCTTTCTAAAAGCAAGCGTAAATCAGTAACCCCAGCCAAACCACGCAAACCGCCCTGCTTCTGCAGATACAGCTGAGCATCAATTGGTTTAAGCGAGCGTTCCTGCATTAGGGCAAGCAAAGCCCCAGCATCAACATCCCCCGACCGACTACCCATAAGCAAGCCACTCCCCGGAGCGTAACCCATCGTGGTGTCGATGCTCTTACCATCTTTAACAGCCGTTACACTCACGCCACTTCCGAGATGACAAACAACTATCCGTTCAGGTGCGGTTGCTTTTATCACTATCGGTAGCCGGCGCAACGCCGCTCCGACCGAAAGGCCGTGATAACCAAAACGATACAAGTCATACTGTGCCGCTTCGGTAACGGGCAAACTGTAGTGCCGGGCCCGGGGTGGCAATGTCGAATGAAAAGCACTGTCAGAAATACCCAAACCACGCGCGTGCGGCAAAGCGCGTCTAATCATCGTTAGTTCTTTTTCAGTATGCGGAACATGAAGCGGTGCCAGATTAACATTAGCCCGCAAACGTCTTAGCCATTCCTCATCAATCACTCGATGCGCCTGAAAAAAGGTACCGGGCGACACCACCCGAATGGCGACCTCGGCAATCTCCGTAACACTCGTGATGACTTTTTCGTTGATAGCACGTTCAATGAAATCCAGTAAGCTGGTCTCAAAAACCGTCGCTCCCGCCAGCACACATCGGTCATCCATTCCCGCTAGCGTGGTACAGACAGACACTCCTCCCGTCTCCACGTACTCAATATGAGCCGCAATGCGCAAACCCGTCTCGTCGTAAAGGGCGTATTTTTTTGAAGCTGATCCAGGGTTTACTATGAGCGTGACTGCCATGTCCAATTTGTAATGTCTTTGGGATCATCACCATTCTCAATAATGTACTCGCGGTGTTGAGAAAGTAAGGTCTCATACTTTTTCTTGAGAGCCGCCACTGTTTTTGCGCTGGCCACCTTAGTCTTCTCAGCCAAAGCAAAGACTTCTAAAGCTAGGTGGAAGCGGTCCACTCGATTGCGTATCATCATATCGAAAACGGTAGTAGTAGAACCTACCTCTTCATAACCATGCACATAGACTCGTTCCGAAGTACAACCGTAATCAAAGAGTACTTGTTTTATCGTCTGTGGGTAGCCATGGAAATTAACAATGATTGGTTTGTCAGCTGTGAAGTAGTCGGAAAAACTGTGCGGTAGAACTCGACAAGACGAGTTACCAATGCCTAGCGCAGACAACGACAGGATGTTTACAAAACGCATTCTTAATTCTGGCATTTCTTGACGAACCAAGCTGATTGCCGCTAGCGTCTCTAAGGTCGGATAATCGCCGGCAGCTGCCAACACCAAATGCGGATCTTCATCACTAGCAAAATCCCAGATTGACACACCGTCACGAACGTCACGCTCAGCTTCGGTCAGAGTCCGCCAACTTGGTAGCGGTCTTTTTTCACAAACCAAAACATTTATTTCTCGAGTAGAAGCCAACATATGCTTCATCGTGGCGAGAGCGGTGTTGGCGTCTGGGGGAAAATAGACATTGGTAAAGCAACCTTGACGTTGTAGCACGCCGTCAATAAAGCCCGGATTTTGGTGAGAAAATCCATTGTGTTCTTGTCGCCATGCTCCCGAAGTCAAAATGTAGTTGAGTGAAGGAATCTCACCTCGCCAAGAAACTCCTCTGGCAATTTTAAGAAACTTTGCGTATTGGTCAGCCATACTCGCCACAATCTGGACAAACGCTTCGTAGGAAGCAAACACCCCATGGCGACCAGTCAATACGTAACCCTGAATCAAGCCTTGCAGGCTGTGTTCAGAAAGCATCTCAAGCACTCGCCCATCCCAGGCCAGATCCCGGTCCCACTCTTGGTGTGGCCAGACAAAAGCTCGCTTGGTGTACTCAAATACCGCGTGTAATTTGTTGGAATAAGTTTCATCGGGAGAGAAAAGTCGGAAGTTTCGCTCTGCTTCGTTGTAGCGCATCACATCACGTAAATATTGCCCAATCTTTTCCATACTGCTGACCTCCCCACAAATTGGATTATTGAGATCACAGGTATTGGCAGCAGCGTAGCCAGCCAAATCCGGCAAAGCCAAAGGTCGATAGTGCGGCGTGCCCCCGTGGGCTCTTTTGTTACTTCCCATCCTTCGTTCTGGTCGCGGCAATAAAGATTGAATATCGGCTGTAAACGCACCGTCATTGAATAATTCTTCAATCCGATACGAGCGTAGCCATTCCTCAAGCAGGCGGAGTTCCTCGTCGTCGTGATGGGCGCCATCGGCGATGACTTGGTGTGAAGCGCAGTTGTCTTCAATGCGCTTGCCTCTTATCTCTTTTATGCTGTGCCAACCTTTTGGAGTGCGTAGGATAATAACTGGCCACCGTGGTGGTTTTTGCAAAGACCCTTCCCGAGCGCAGTGTTGTGTAAAACGAATGTCCGCTACGGCTTCATCTAGGGCTTTAATCATCACCTCATGCACATCATCACTAACGTAAGAGTCAACAAACAGCGGGCGGTAACCATATCCGGTAAACAAAGCTTCCAGTTCCTCATCACTCATTCGTCCGTAAAAAGTCGGTCCTGAGATTTTGTAGCCATTGAGGTGTACTATCGGTAAAACGGCACCATTTTTAGCTGGATCAATTAATTTTGAGAGGTGCCACGCAGTAGCGGTGGGACCAGTCTCGGCTTCCCCGTCTCCAACGAGACAAGCCACGATGAGTTCAGGATTATCGAGAATGGCACCATAGGAAGTAGACAGAGCGTAGCCGAGTTCCCCACCCTCTAGGATTACCCCCGGCGCTTCAGGATTACTGTGACTAGGAAAACCGTAGGGCCAGCTAAACTGCTTCGTCATATGCGCGAAACCACCACCAGTACGCGGTATATTTGGATAATACTCACTAAGCGTACCTTCCATAAAAAGATTTGCCTGTACCGCGGGAAAACCGTGCCCTGGCCCGAGCACAAACAACATATCCAAATCGTGAGCAATGATAGCGCGGTTTAGGTGTGCGTAAGTAAAATTGATACCGGGACAGGTCCCCCAGTGTCCTAAAAGTCGCGGCTTGATATGCTCGCGCTTAAGCGGTTCTTCTAATAAAAAATTGTCTCGTAAATATATTTGTGCCGCTGACATATAATCAGCAACTCGAATGAACTCAGAAAGGGCTTTGTGCATACCCAATCATAGTAACAGATAACAATCTAAATTTGCGTCAGCGACTGTTAAAAACAATTACAAAAAATTTTTGTAATTGTTATACTCTCACCCATATGAAAAATAAATCCGCCGCCACTGTCGACAAAAAATTTGTCGTAAAAAAATCCTCAGCCGGACTCGGTTTGTTTGCTACTGCCGATTTTAAAAAAGGCGATTTGGTAATCGAGTACACGGGAGAACGCATCACCGAAGCTGAGGCTAATCGACGCGGTGGAAAATATTTATTTGAGTTAAACGACGCTTGGACAATTGATGGTAAGGGTCGGGATAATTTGGCGCGTTATCTTAATCATTCTTGTAAACCTAATTGTGAACCAGAATTAAATGAAGATGAAACAAGAATTTTTATCTACGCTAAACGCGGCATAAAATCTGGTGAGGAGCTAACCTACAACTACGGAAAAATGTACTTCAATGAATACCTGAGCGCGGGAAAATGTCGATGTTTTGCCTGTATCTCTAAGACAGTCGCTGCTAAAGACCCCTCTCTCGCCTAGGGCTGAGCTGGTTCAGCTGGCACAACTTCAGTTGTCTCCGCGGCTGGTGGCGGAATAGCGTCTGCCTGACCCTCACTTGATGTGGCGATCTCCTCCACCGGAGACTCAGTTAAATCTGGCGCTGTTTGTGCTTGATTTTGTCTAGGGACAGCAGCCAGATCCGCCTCGGTACTGGGTATCAATCCCCGGTTTGGCAATTGATTGTCTGGACTTTGCACCGGGATAATTTGTTCCGTTGCCACTTCCCCATTATTTCCCGCTTGGTTTTCTGTACCTGCAATAATCTGGGCGTTACGCTCGGCAATAATCGCGGCGGTATTAATTGGTCCTGTATCAGAACGACCAATCATTACTGCTCCAATTAAACTAGCCACTAACACCCCTCCCGCCACATAAAAACGTCTGAACCCAGAACTTTTTTTTGTCGTGTCCCTAGCTTCGCCGACGTCTTCAACTAGATTGGTTGGTGCCTTACGGCGGATTGTGTTGCTAGAAGTACTATTTGCATTGGAGGAACTATCAGCCGATCGTCTCGCTCGTACTCCGGCAGTGTCGGAAGTAATCACTCTTTTAGTCACCGTGCGTCTAACGGCACGCTTAACACTAGTTGTTTCTGTTTCATTTTTTGTAGTTGTGGTACGTGGCATAAACTTAAATACTATTGTAGCAGATGCTACAATAAATATAAATAATGACTATCCCAATTCTATTTACACTTACCCTCTTTTCCTTGTTCGTACTGATTTTAGTTACAGCAGTTTTTTTGGTAGCCCAACTTAAAGCCAACAACAGTATTATGGATATTGCTTATGGGCCGATTTTTCTTTTCGCTGGCGTTGGCACTGCTTTAATCCTGACTAATATTTCTCCAGTCGCGATTGTGGTACTGTTACTCGTGGCTATTTGGTCAATTCGTTTAGGTTGGCGCATTAGAAACAAAAATAAAAATCGACCCGAGGATGAGCGTTATGCCAATTGGCGACACGCCTGGCAAGCTCATGGCAAAATTTATTTTATTGTGCGTAGTTATTTGCAGATTAACCTGCTCCAGGGTTTTATTATCGTCTTAATTTCACTACCAATTATCCTAAGCCTAAATTACACAACAATCACTTTTACTGAATTACCCTGGCTTAAATATTCTTTAATCACTGGCGCGATAATATTTTTTGTCGGCTTTATTCTGGAGGCTGTCGCTGACTGGCAACTGGATCGCTTCCTCGCCAACAAGCGCGTCGGCAAAGAACCTTCTCCTTTTATGACGAGTGGTCTTTTTCGGTACAGTCGTCGACCCAACTACTTTGGCGAGACAGTAATCTGGTGGGGATTAGCCATTATTGTCTTACCCCTACCCTTTGGGTACCTAGCTTTGATTAGCCCCTTAGTCATAACTTACATTGTCACCAAAATAACTGGACCGATGCTGGAACAATTATTCCTAAACCGCTACTCCAGTGCCTACCAAAAATACCAAGCCCAAACCAGTTACTTTATACCCTGGTGGCCACGCTCAGATTAAACACCTGCCAGTTGCCAATTATCTTTTATATGTTAGATTTCTAAATACCAATCGTTGCCTACATTGGTGACGCTCTGTAGCGTCAGGCGGCACTCCTTATATAATTTTATTACTTAAGAAAAATTCCACTTGTTGAAATCATATTCAAGCGACAAAAACATAAAGACGCGAATTAACCACGCCATCCGCGCTAAAGAGTTGCGGGTAGTTGGACCAGAAGGTGAGAATCTGGGCGTTTTGGTTTTGGCTGAAGCCCTTAAGCTGGCTGAAACTCGCAACCTAGATTTAATAGAAATTTCACCGAATGCCACGCCTCCCGTAGCTAAAATAATGGATTATGGCAAATACCGTTACCAAACTGGGCGAAAAGCCCGTGAGGTAAAAGCCAAGTCTCACACTACCGAAACTAAAAGTATTCAAGTAAAGATTGGTACTGGTGAACACGATCAGCAACTCAAAGCCAAGCGTGCCGCGGAATGGATTGAAGAAGGTCATCGCGTTAAAGTCGATCTTTTTCTTTGGGGTCGTTATAAGTATATGGAACAAGGATTTCTTAAAGAACGCCTGGATCGCTTCCTAAAAATAATTCCCACTGAGTATAAAATTGCTGACGAAATTAAAAAAAGCCCCAAAGGATTCACGATTACCCTAGAGCGCGTACCGGGTACAACTAAGTCAATCCCCGTAGTAAAAACAAGCGGCCCGGCAGTAAAAACTAAGACCGTCGAAAAAAAAGATGTTGATCCTGAAAAAATCTTAAAATCTAAGAAAAAAGACTTAGATGATTTGCTGGCTTGGGGAATGAATTAAGAGTTGTTGGCAAACGTCCTAGTCAGGCTTTGACAGCAACCTCACTATACGCTATAGTTGCGACACTTCGGCTTCGGCTAGAATTAGATATGAAGACAAATAAATCATTTACAAAGCGTATTAAAGTGACAAAAAACGGTAAGTTAGTGGCGCGTAAGCCTGGTCAAAACCACTTTAACGCCAGACAAACTGGTAGACAGCGTCTACGCCGGAAACGTACCCAACTCTTAACCCTCGGCAAGCGAATTACCCGTCGTTTCCTACCCAAGACTGGTGCGTAAGCAATTATTTTATTAATCATCCGTACGTAAAACATAAACTATGGCACGTGTAAAAGGAGGGGTAATGGCGCAAAAGCGTCGCCGCAACATCCTCGACGAAGTAAAAGGTTATCGCTTGCAACGTTCGAAAAAAAAGCGGGTGGCTCGGGAAGCAATTTACCACGCCCAACTGCATGCTTTTGCGCACCGCAAAGATAAAAAGAATGACTTTCGCCGTCTCTGGACTGTTCGTATTAATGCTGCCCTGCTCGCTCTTGGCGTAAAATACAATCACCTCATAAAACAGCTAAAGGCAAAAAATATTGAGCTTGATCGAAAAGTTCTAGCCACACTAGCCAAAGACCACCCAGAGTCTTTTGCCCGAGTGGTAGAGCAAGTTAAATAATTGATAGTCTAGTTCTGGTTTAAAAAAGCGCAGCCCCCTACGGGGGCTGCGCTTTTTTAAACTCACCTCTCTCACTAATCTACCTAAAAATCTATCTCCACTTCCTGACGCTCCTCGGGAGCAATTGCCTTTACCCCCAAATAATCACGCAGACGCTGAGTAAGAAATAGAGCCGCTCGCTCCTCGCCCATCGTGACAAAAATTTGCTTGACCTTGTCAGCGCCATAAGCCACTAATTCAACCAACTGGTCCCGATCAGCATGCCCAGAAAAACCTTGAATTGTAGCTATTTGCGCTCGGACCTTGATTTTTTCACCATCAATTTTTACCGTTCGCGCTCCGTCTTGTAGCAATCGACCAATACTCCCAACTGATTGATATCCAACTAGTAGCAAGATGGTGTTACTTTCATCCAAATACTCTCGTTCGTGACGACGAATTCTACCCCCATGACTCATTCCTGAGCCAGCAATTATTACCT
Source organism: Patescibacteria group bacterium UBA661 (assembly GCA_002299465.1). Classification (GTDB taxonomy): domain Bacteria; phylum Patescibacteriota; class Minisyncoccia; order Phycocordibacterales; family UBA918; genus OLB19. Next base: position 27,027 of record DBNX01000018.1, on the reverse strand, counting down.
TCGCTCCTTTAGTGGCGACAATGGCATTTGACTCGGCTATGGTTGGAGTGAATTTAAGACCAGTAAAGGCAAAGATATCATCACCGCGGGCAATCTGGTTTTGGATCTCTGGTCGCAAGTAGCTAGTGTGCGTGCGGTACAAATCAGTCACCCTAATCGCCAAGGGAGAATCGAGAAATACCGGCACTGGCTCTAATTTGCCTGACTCCACCAAATTATTGATCTCATACAACATCGACTGTGTTCTTTCCAAAGAAAAAGCGGGGATGATAAGCGTGCCACCAGTTTTTTGGATACGTTTTATGTACTGACACAAAAGTTCAGTGCGTTCCTCTACCTGCTCGTGGAGACGATCACCGTAGACACTCTCCATCACCAAGTAATCATAGTCCTGTGGGATCACCGGAGCGCGCAGTAGTGGTTGCGGCACATTGCCGATGTCGCCAGTGAAAACAATTTTTCTTCCGTTTCGAACCAAATGTATCATACCCGAACCAAGAATATGCCCAGCGTCGGTGTACCAAGCTTCAATTCCATCTTTAAGCGAAAACCGCTCCTCGTAACCAACTGTCCGCCATCTAGCTAGGGCTGTGCTAATATCGCCTTCATCGTAAATTGGCTTTACTCCATAGCGCTCAGCTTCGTGCTCCATCACCTTAAGAGCGTCTCGTAACATTACATTGGCTAAGTCTTTAGTGGCGCTGGTGCTGTAAATATCACCCCGAAAACCCTCTCGTACCAACTTCGGAATCCGGCCAATATGATCAGCGTGAGCGTGCGTTACCAACAAATAGTCAACGGCAGTTGGTTCGTAAGGGAACGGTTCGGCGTTGCGTGCCAAAGCAAAACGATCGCCCTGCACCAAACCACAATCAACCAGTATCGCCACTCCGCCCGTGTCTAATAGAAAATTAGCCCCCGTCACCGTTCCCGCTCCGCCAAAAAATCCTAATGTTGACTGATTGTTCATTTAACTATTCTACGCGACCGCTGTAGCAATTCAGCTATTAGTCCACCACCCATACCTAAAACTACGTCAATGCCGGTATCAACCAGATAGCCCTCCCGGACGGTGATATCAATCGCATATTTGAATATCTCCCAACCCAAAACTAGCACTAGCAACCAAAACAGTGGGTGGTTAGGTAGCGCCAACCGCTCAAAACAGACAGCTAAGTTGAGTTTATGCCAGCTCACGATGATCAACGCCCCACCAAAAATATGCATCGGCAAATCAAGCCACCAAACTTTCCAGTAAAGATTGGTGCTAACAAAATAAAAATGTGCAAGCAAAAACATTAGCCATACCAAAAATATTAAGGTGGGCATTAACTGGTGTTTTCTAAGCATGGTGTATATGGTATCGATAACTTACCGGAAAAGCAAAAAACTCCCCAGGGGGAGTTTTTTGCTATGGGGACAACAACCACGTGTGCTCCTGGAAAATCCCAGGTGGGCACCATTTCCAAGCGGTGTCTGAAATCTCTAGTGAGGCCTCATCGCCCCTTGCGATTGCTGGCAGCCCTGAACGTGTGTTTAATCGGAACACACGTTATTTGTGTCCCCACACCCCAATTGTATCACGAAATTAGTTTAGTCAAAATAAAACTACTCCTTCCTACCGTCAATATTAACATCGTACATAATACGTTCCTGAGCGGTAGTGTATTTCATTAAGTCTTCCTCGCTAAACCAAATAGCAATTTCACGCTCAGCTTCCGAAACAGCGTCAGAACAATGGACCAAATTACGGACAGCTCGATTTTCAAAAGAAGCGTGCCCGTAAGAATCAATCGTATAATCTCCGCGAATCGTGCCCACATCGGAAGTTGACGGCTCAGTGGTGCCAACAATCTTCATCACAACATTAACCGCCTGATTACCCTCCCAAACCATCGCGACCACCGGACCGGCTGTCATATACTTAACGATAGTACGAATAATATCACGACCGTATTCAACTGGTTCTTTGGTAATAGGCAAACCCTGCGCCATCAAATCATTCACCACGTTAGCTCCTTTTTTCTGAAACCATTCTTCTGTTTTGTTGTAGTGCTCAATTAAACGCTCTTCATCCGGTACAAACATTTTCATGGAACAACATTTTAGTCCTGTCTGCTCAAAGCGCCTGATAATTTCACCCATCAAGCTCCGCTGTACTGTGTCTGGCTTGAGGATAACAAAAGTTCGTTCTTGATGTGGTTGTTTCTTCATAAAAAATATTTAAAAATATGCCGGCAGTATAGCCACTTTATGACATTTATTCAAGTCACTTGCTAAGTTTGGTAAGAATCAATGGACCACGTTCAGTGATAGCTACAGTGTGCTCGAAATGAGCTGAGATAGAACCGTCTACGGTGTAGACACTATAGCCATCACCCTCATCATCAAAATATACGTCTTTCTTTCCCAAATTAACAATCGGCTCAATCGCATAAACATGCCCAACTTCAATTAAGGGTCCAGTGCCCGGCTTGCCTAGATTGGGAATAGTTGGCTCTTCGTGCACAGCGTAACCTACCCCGTGTCCACACAACACCTCCACCAAGGAAAAGCCCCGTGACTCCACTAAAGTTTGGATGGCTGAACTGATGTCACCGATGCGCTTCCCGGGCTGAGCGGCCTTTATGCCTAGTGCCAACGCTTCCTCGGTAGTAGCGAGAAGTCGCTCTGCCTCCTTTGACAACTTACCAACCCCCACGGTAATACCCGAATCAACAATCATTCCCTGGTGCTCAATGGACATATCAATATTAACCACGTCACCTGTCTTTAGAATCACCTCGGCACTCGGCACGCCATGTTGTACGCAGTCATTCACCGACACACAAACCGCCGCTGGATACGGGCGCGGCGCAAAGCCCGGATGATAACCGAGTAAAATTGGTGTCACCTGACGCTCCTCACACAACTCCATCGCCCGATCGTCTAAATCAAGTGTCGTGTTGCCGGGCACAGCTTCTTTGGCTATTTCCCGCAAAAACTCTGCCAGAATCGCTCCCGCAGCTTGTAGACGAATGATTTCTTCTGGTGTTTTTTTGGTAATCATTATGGTTCTAGTTGTAGGGCTTTAAGAATACTTGCCTGCACCGCATCAATATCTTCTGTACCGTCAATATCATGCACTCGGGTATTTGGTCGCGTCCGATAAAACTGCACTACAGGCAGAGTTTCTTCTCGGTACCAGCGCAATCTTTCGTTAATTGATTCCGGTGTATCATCCGGTCGAGACCGGCTCTCCATACGCATTCGCACGATTGTTTCCGGGGTCACCAGATTGATTATATCAAGCTTTCCCCTTTCAAAAAAACGAAAAGCGTCTTCTAAATCTGGCACCTGGGCCAGGGTCCGTGGAAAACCATCAATTAGCAGATGGCTCTTGGGATCAAGCTGGTCCACCATCGCCTGACCCCAGAGTAAAGCGGTGAGAAAATCTGGCTGCAAAGTTCCGGAGTCGAGAGTGGAAGCGATTTTGTCCTCAGCGAAAGTTTCCTGTTTAGCAGCCAGAGAACGAAACCGTCGTCCCGTCTGAATATCCACTACGCGTCGCCTCTCATCGTCTCGCTCTAGCGCTGCTTTCAAACGCTCAATTTGAGTCCCCTTCCCACTACCTTGGGGGCCGATGAAAATTATTGTGTAGGGTTGGGCTGTGTGCATTTTTAAATAACTATTCCATTAAAAAAGAAAAAATTTTGTGTTGTACCTCTTCCGGCGAGAGGGAGCCATCTATATCAACTAGCGTGCCTTGGGTACGGAAAAATTCCACAGAACGCGCGGTGTAGGTGTGATATTCTTCCAAACGCTTTTCGACTGATTTGGGAGAATCTACAATATCTCTAGATCTTGCCAGGCTCCGCTCTCTAACGGTATCATCGCTAACCTCTAAGTTAAAAACGACGTAGGAACGATTCAGCCAGCTGTGAATCTCATGAAACAACTCGGCTTCATTTGGTTTCTTAGCCACTGCCTCAAAAATTACTCGTTCGTGCTCGTACTGACTAACGAGAGCGTGCGTCATCCAGTACGAAGCAACCCATTCTGGAATCAAATACCCGCCTTCATACATCGTTTTTATTTTTTTACCAAAGACTGTCGCTGTCTGTGCTGCTTCGCGTACTTTGTTACCATTAGAATATAGCGTGCCACCAAAATGATTCATCACGGCATGAGCTTGGGTGCCTTTGCCGGAGGCAATTTTTCCCATCAAAACAATACTCTGATACTTGGTTGTGTAATTCATTGTGTCTCGAGGTTAACAGTTTTTTAACCTCGACGCAACTACTATCCTTTACGGTTGTGTTATGCTAAAGCGGTATATGGAAAAAAAGCACATAATCACTATTTCCGGTAAACCCGGTAGCGGAAAATCCTCCACTGCCAACCAGGTAGCCGAGCTCCTAGGCTACACCAGACACTCTTCTGGTGATATGGTACGTACCATACTCCAGCGGGAAGGAAAAACTCTTCGCGAATACAACTTGGCGGCTACTGACGATCATTCTCTTGATGCTAAAATTGATGAATATTTAAGAAACCTCCGCAATAAGAAAAACATCGTCGTTGATTCCCGCCTAGGTTTCTACTGGATACCAGAATCGTTTAAAGTCTATCTTGATCTTGATATCCAAGTTGCCACTGTAAGAATTTACAAAGACGCAGTCAGTAATAATATGCGACTAAAGAGTGGTGAGACAGTTAGCTCACTCGAATTGGTAGCCGTGCAGGTACGCGAACGCGTTGAGCAAGAACGCCGGCGCTTCAAAGAGCTTTACAACGTTGATCCCTATAATCAAGCTCATTTTGATTTGGTTATCGACACTTCCCGACACAGTCCTCAGACAGTTGCTCTAACCATCTTTGATGTTTATCGCCGCTGGCTCAAAACTGAGAAATGGAAACAAGAATTTAGCTCAATCCCGCTTGGCTTTTCTTTCAAGAATCAATACTAAGAAAAACCACTCTAGCGAGTGGTTTTTCTTTTTACGTAGTCAGTAAAGAATTGTTTTATTTACTCGCGCAGTGCGACTTGGGCATCAAGTCGTCTAATGATATCAAGTACCACCGACACTACGATTAGTACCGCCGTTCCACCGATGGCTAGCGCCATAATACCTGTGGCGGCTTGCATACCAAGAGGGAAGACAGCCACCACACCAAGAAAGAGGGCGCCGACTAGAGTCAATCGAGTAGTCAAGTTACCTAGATACTCAGCTGTGTTCTCACCCGGACGAATACCTGAGATGTAAGCACCGTTTCGCTGCAGATTTTTTGCTACCGAATCGGGGTCAAAAGTGACAGCTGTGTAGAAGAAGGTGAAGAGAAACACCAGAATGAAGTACGCTGCTCCATAGAGTAGCTGATTAGCCAACAACTCATTAATCACCTCTGTTGCCCGTGGCACCCACGGCAAATCAAAGGCTGCCAAGACATTGAGCACCATCTGGGGGAAGAGTAGGATCGACAGAGCAAAGATGATTGGAATAACTCCAGCTTGGTTGAGGCGGAGCGGTAGATAAGACGAGCTACCACCGTAAGTTACTCCCCCACGACTTTGCTTAGCATAAGTAATCGGCACCGGCCGCTCCGCCTCAGTCATAAAGACCACTGCGTAGATAATGAAGAGAGCAATGAAAGCAAAGCCAACAAAGAGCGGTAATTGTGAAGGGTCAAAAGTAAAAGCTAGCTGACTAACCGTCGCCGGCAAAGTCGCCACGATACCAGCAAAGATGATGATTGACACACCATTACCAACACCGTACTCCGTTACCAACTCACCAATCCACATCAACAGAATCGAACCAGCGACTACCAGAATCACGTTCACGATAAACTCAAAGGTCGACAGACCAACAATCACACCCTGACTCTGTAAGAGAGAAAGGAAACCAAAGCCCTGCAAAATGGCCAGGGGCAAAGTAAGCAGACGACTGTACTGAGTAAATCTCGCCCGTCCCGCTTCACCTTCTTCGGTGTGCATCGCCTTCAATTTCGGTGACATTACAGTCATCAACTGCATAATGATGGCGGCGGTAATGAAAGGACCAACCCCAAGCATCACAATCGACATATTAGCTAAACCACCACCCGAGAAAATGTTTAGTAGACCAAGAAACTGATTGTCAGCGAAGAATTGCTCAAGCACTGCTTGATCAACACCCGGAATCGGAATCGTTGCCAATAAACGAAACACGACCAATGCTGCCAAGACAAACAGTACTCGGTTGCGAATAGCTGGTTCGGTAAAAATGATGCTGACCTTGCGAAAGAATTTTTGCATATGTACTTATAGTACCTTACTTGGCAATCGTTCCGCCAGCCTTCTCTAGTTTGACTCGAGCCGACATTGACACCTCACAGCCCTCAATACTTAATTTCTTGGTAATTTCTCCGTTGGCCAAAATCTTTACTTTAGGCGCTCTTTTAGCTACGGTTGCCACCACTCCTGCCAAGACTAGCGTCTTTGGCGACACAGTATCACCCGCTTTAAAAACTTCTTCCAGCTTGGCTAGATTTACCACCACTGGTCTAACTCTTTCCGAGTTTACTGTCTGCGCTCGATTCACACCGTGACCACGAAGCTTCGGTAATTTTTTGATAAAGTCACGCATTTCTGGTCTTGTACTATTACCAGTTCGGGCGGTTTGACCCTTACCACCGCGACCCGAGGTCTTTCCGCGCTTACCACCGCGACCAATCCGCTTAGCTGCTGGACGTGGGGCGGTTGGTTTTAATTCATGTAACTGCATATTATTTATGATTTTTTAGCAGCTTGAGGGCTTCGACAGCAGCCCGTGCATTGTTAAGCTTGTTCTTACTTCGAGAAAAGATTTTAGCTGTTACATCTTTAACTCCAGCGTGTTCAAGGACGGTTCGAACTGAAGAACCAGCCACCACCCCACGACCGGGCGCCGGCATAATCATCACTTCACTGGCAGAATATTTGATGTGTACATCGTTCTTGATATGCCCGTCTTTGTTGAGTGGCACTGTAATCATATGCTTTTTAGCGTTACGAACTGCCTTCTCAATCGCCAGTTGCGTGTCTCCAGCCTTACCAATACCAACCCCCACCTTACCTCGCCGATCCCCGATAACGATCGCCACCGAAAAGCTAAAGCGTCGTCCCCCTGCCATCACACGCGTCACTCGTCGGATACTGATTATTTTTTGATCAAACTCCGGACGAACGCGTTCGGGACGACCACCGCGACGGGGTCGGCGTTCTTTACGACGATCGCCATCTGCTCCACGCCGACCGCGCGGTGTGGTCGCTTCGACCTCACCTTCAGTAACGGGAACAGCCGGTGCATCGGTTGAAGTTGGTGTTGCCACCACTTCATTTTCTGACCCTAGGTCAGTTATAGCTGCCTGCTGTTTTTTTTCTGACATTGTTTTTTTATTATGATAACGCAATAAAAACGCTATCTAACTGTTTTTTAATAATTCTCTAAAACTCAAGACCGCCGGTGCGAGCCGCTTCTGCTAAAGCCGCCACCGCTCCTTGGTAGCGAAAGCCGCCACGATCAAATACCACCTCTTTAACTCCTACCTTGATTGCTTTACTGGCAATCTCCGTCCCCACAGCAGTGGCTTTTTCGGTTAAGGTTTTTCCGGCGACAGTCCGTGAGTCAGCGGCTGCCAAGGTGTGTTTGGCGTTATCGTCAATAATCTGAGCATAAACGTAACGATTGCTACGAAATACTGCCAGTCTTGGCCTAGTGGCGGTACCGACAATCTTGGCTCGAATCCGCTTATGACGAGTCACTCTTTTTAATTTTTTGTGTGCTGTGTTCATAGTAGTTTATTACCGAAGCGCCTTAAGCTGCCTTCTTGCCCTGCTTACGAATAATGAACTCACCGCGGTAACGAATACCTTTGCCTTTGTAGGGTTCTGGTTCTTTTACTTTGCGTACGTTAGCCGCGAACTGACCCAGAACGTCTTTATCAGCGCTCTTTAGAGTAACAACGGTCTTCTCGACTACGGCCGTTACGCCGTCGGGAATATCGAGAGCAATTGGGTGTGAAAAACCAACGTTAAGAACAATTTGGTTTCCCTTAATCTCCGCGCGATAACCGACTCCTTCAATGTCGAGTATTTTCTCAAAACCGACTGTCACTCCCTTAATCATATTACGCAAGTGCGCAGCGTAAGTACCCCATAAAGCTGGTGCTAGAGTAGTTTTGCCTGGCACGATTGTCACTGTTTCACCAGCGACTTCAATAGCCACATCTTTGGTTCGCACCGGACGAGTAAGTGTCCCTTTGGGACCGGTCACAGTTAAAATTCCATCAGCGCACGTTACTGTAACGCCGGCGGGAATTGTAACTGGTTGTTTTCCTAGACGACTCATAATTACCAAATGATAAAAAGCTGTTCTCCACCGACATTTTTTGCTTTAGCTTCCTCGTTGGTGAGGATGCCCGCTGGTGTCGAGAGGATCATATGCCCTTGACCGAATTTAACTTTGTGAATATCTGCGACCTTTGTGTAGAGGCGACGACCTGGTTTTGAGATACGCTTTACACCATTGATGACTGGTGCCCCATTCTCATACTTCAAAATCACCACCAAATTCTTCTGTACTTTTTTACCTTCTTGCCGAGCATTTTCAATATAACCAGCGGCGACTAGTTTGTCCGCGACCGCGTGCTTAAGTTTTGAATAGGGTATCAGTACTTCTGACTTACCCACTGCTCCAGCATTTTTAAGGCGAATAATGAAATCGCCAATTGTGTCTCCTACCATGATGATTTCTTAACGCCTGGTATGTGTCCTTCGTGTGACAACTCGCGGAAGCAAATGCGACAGATATCAAAATCGCGCATATAACCTCGCTTGCGGCCACAAAGCTTGCAACGTCGAACGATACGGCAAGCGTACTTCGGTGGGCGCGTTGCGCGCACCTTGATTGATGTTCGTGCCACGAGAATTATTTTGATTATGGAACAGTATTACGTAGTAATTCGTAACTTGCTCCCGATTAATATAGCGAAACGCTACCGGCAGTGGGAAATTCGGAGAATTGCTCCCACTTAGCCATATCGCAACATTATCAGAAAAGTGCCTAGTGTCAAGCTTAACTTAATCCCTCCCCACCTAAATTGCATACCCCCGAATTAAGCAAAAAAGCACCGCGCCCCTTTGGGGCGCGGTGCTTTTTTGCTTAAACAGCTCTCCTCTTATTCCTCCACCAAAACCAACTAACGCTTCAGCGGTAGGCCGAGATGTCGCAACAAAGCTTCGGCTGCTTTTTTGTCACGAGTAGTTGTCACAATAGTAACCGCCATCGAAAAAACGTCTTTGATTTCTTCATCGCCGCACTCTGGAAAAATAGTATTTTCCTTTATGCCAATCGTGTAATTACCCATTTCATCAATAGCGCTAACTTTGAGTCCGTGGAAGTCACGAGTCCGCGGCAAAGCTAAGTGAATCAATCTATCGAGGAAGTGAATCATTCGCTTTCCACGCAAGGTTGCCTGGTAGCCAATGATGTCACCCTCACGCAATTTGAAAGAAGCAATTGATTGTTTGGCTGGACGAGGGGCGGCTTTTTGGCCGGTAATTCGCGCCAGACGATCCTGAATAAGTGCGATTTTCGCCTTATCCTGAACCCGACCCGTACCAACCGAAACCACCACTTTCTCAATCTTGGGGGCTTGCATCACATTTTTATAACCGAACTCTCCCTTGAGAGCAGTGTAAGCATTCTTTAAGCGAGTGTTTGTTGTTTCCATATTTAGATTTTCTTACCACTCGGGCGAGCGACGCGTACCTTTTTACGCTTCTCTCCCTCACCCTCAAAGATATACCCGACCCGTACCGGTTTGTCTCCTTCCTTAAGCGAAACATTTGATACTTGTATAGGCATACTTTTTTCAATAATTTGTCCTTGCGAACGAGTGCGACGACTCCTCTTGTGTCGCTTAACCACGTTAACACCCGCCACGACCACAAGACCAAGTTTCGGCATAGTGCTTAACACTGTGCCAACTTTTTTCTTGTCTTTGCCAGCCATTACCTGGACCGTATCACCTTTTCTAATTTTCATACAAACTAATTTAATTTAGCGAAATACTTACACCACCTCTGGTGCTAGTGATACGATTTTCTGATAACCAGACTCAGCAATCTCCCGTGGAATCGGTCCAAAGACACGGTTCGCTCGCGGCTCGCGCTTAGCTTTGTCAATCAACACTACTGCGTTGTCATCAAAACTAACGTACGAACCATCCTGGCGGCGAAAAGGTTTGCGTTGTCGCACCACCACACCGTACACCACATCTTTTTTCTTCACCATTTTTCTTGGTTCGGCAGTTTGTACCGAAAGTACCACCATCTCACCAAGCTCAGCATAACGCTTTTTAGAACCACCAAGAACTTTAAAGACGCGCCCAATCTTAGCGCCTGAATTATCGGTAATTTTTACGATTGACTGTGGTTGAATCATACTTACTTGGTGTTAGCCACGAGCTCAAAATGTTTGCGTTTTGAGAGTGGGCGGGTTTCTCTAATGTCGACCTGTTGACCTTCTTTGGCAGTGTTGCCAGCGTCATGAACCAGATATTTTTTTGTTCGTCTCAGATACTTTTTGTACTTTGGGTGCTTTACGTAGCGTTCGACAGCGACCGTGATAGTATCCTTCATTTTCGTTGATACTACTGTACCGCGGAGGACGCGTCGATTGGCGACGATTGTTTGTTCTGTTGTCATACCAATTATTTAGTCTTTGCGTTACGACAGCGGGTATTAAGCTCCGTGAGAGTGCGAGCAATTTCCTTTTTTGCAGTAGTAATCACATTTGCCTTACGGCTAAATTTATCCTTAAACCGTTCCCCGCGGAGAGTCTCGCGTGCCTTTTGCGCAAACTCTACGAGCTCGGTGTCTGTTTTCTTGCGAATGTCTGACATATTGATCATAATGATATTTGCTTAGGCACGTGTGTCTTCACGACGCACGAGCTTACCTTGTAATGGTAGTTTGGCTGTTGCCTTACGAAATGCTTCGCGGGCAATATCCTCACTCACCCCTTCAATCTCAAAGATGACTCGCCCCGGCTTTACCTCAAAGACGAAGTGATCTGGGTCTCCCTTACCCTTACCCATCGGCAATTCAGCTGCTTTTTTGGTAATTGGTTTGTCTGGGAAAATACGAATCCAGATTTTTCCAGTCTTGCCTAAAGTACGAGAGATAACTCGGCGGGCGGCTTCAATCTGATTGCTCTTAACTCTTGACGGTGAAGTTGCTTTAAGTCCGTAGGAACCAAAAGCCACTGTAATCCCTCGCGTCTCTGGTAACGCTCGTTTCGCTTCACTCTTGCGACCGACTTGCCATTTGCGGTGCTTAACTTTCTTAGGAAATAACATATGAATGATTAGGCATTAGTACGAGTATTGCGAGTAGTGCGAGTAGTGCGAGTGGTAGTGCGTGGCGCGGTTTCGGCTTGGCCACTCTTGCGGTCAGCAAAAACTTGTCCGCGGTAAATCCAAACCTTGATACCGATAGCCCCATAAGGCAAGCGCGCTGTGACGCGAGCAAAATCAATGTCTGCTCGCAATGTCTGTAGTGGGATACGACCTTTTTTGAGCTCCTCCCGCCGCGCCATATCAGCTCCGCCTAGTCTGCCGGATAGCGTAATACGCACTCCTTCCACATCGCGGTTAGCCATTATTTTTTCAATCGCTTGCTTCATCACGCGTCTAAACGTGAGGCGTTTCTCAAGTCCTTCAGCAATCATTTGACCCATAATATGAGCGCTTGATTCTGGCGAGCGTACTTCCTCAATGTCTAGTTTAACGTCTGGCTTCTGGGACAATTTGGAAGTCCGCAGGAGCATATCAATTTCTTTTTTTAATTTTACTGCGCCCTCACCATTCCGACCGATGACCAAACCTGGTCGAGCCGTCTTGATGATTAGACGCAACTCCTTTTGGCTACGTTCAATTTCAATCGAGTCGATTGACATGCCCTTTAGCTTAACTCCAAGGAATTTGCGAATAGCAGCATCAGTGCGTAGGTATTCGCGAAACTTAACCGGGTCAGTGGTAAACCACCGACTTTTCCAGTCTCGATTTACGCCTAGGCGCTGTACGTATGGATGTGCAACGTGTGTCATAGGTGATAATTATTTTTCGCCAAGCTCAACCGAGATGTGGCTATTTCGCTTGTTAATTCGTGAGGCCGAACCACGGGCTCGAGGCATCGAACGTTTCAATATGGTTCCCTTGTCAACCGCAACCTTTTTCACAAAGAGTCGACTTTGGTCTTTACCGGCCTGTACGGCGTTGGCTAAGGCCGAAGCTACCACTTTGGCAAATGGTCCCGCGGCTCGCTTATCAACAAACTTAAGAAGATTGAGGGCATCAATCACTTTTTTACCTCTAATCACATCTGCCACCAACCGGACTTTACGCGGTGATTGACGATAATTTTTTAGTAGTGCTTTCATAATGATTTCAGTGATTGACTATTTCTTATTAGTCGCTGCCGTCTTGGCTGCTTTAGCGGCCGCTACTTCAGCATCTTTTTTCTTCTGTTCGAGTTCTTTCTGCATTTTACCGCCGTGACGATGGAATTTCTTCGTGGGTGAAAACTCTCCCAAACGATGTCCAACCATTTCTTCCGCCACTAATACCGAGACGTGTTCTTTGCCATTGTGTACACCAAAAGTGAAACCAACCATTTCCGGTGAGATAACACTAGCGCGTGCCCAGGTTTTGATGGCACCACCCTCTCCGGGTTTTTTTCCGGCGATCTTCTTGAGTAGACGTTCGTCTACGTATGGTCCTTTATAGAGTGATCGTGACATATTTTATTTAACTACGTATAATCGAGCGCTTACGCGCCCGTAGTGAGAACCTCTTGCAAAGAAAGGTAACGGCCGTCCTTAACAGAGGTTCCCAGCTTATTTTTATGCTTTTCCTCAGCTTCTTTTCAATTTTGTGAGTGACACTACTCACTTGAGGTGGAACAGGGGCTACGATACCGAAAAATCTGAAAAAAGTCAACAAAAATGGCGTGCTCCCTATTTTGGATGACGGCGTTTTGCCATTCAAACCAAGTTAAACTGACTCAGTGACTGACTTTTAGGACTGACCAGGAACAGCCACACCTAATTTCTACTCACTTTTTTCTGCCAAAACCGGCACGGTGACAGTAGCGGGCTGGGTCTTGTTTAAACGTTCTGACAATAATTGCAGGCCCACCAACTGCGCACCAATGATTAGTAGCGGAAAGCCCGGCACCAGCGGCACAACAAAAGCAATTCCCCCAACAACAACCAACACCCAACCCACCGTCTTCTTAAAGCGCGGGCGCAGGCTGATAAATTGTTTAACTTTTTCGAACATAGCCGTAATAACAAACATACTGACGTAGCGAACTCTGTTCTCTTACAGAGTCACTATTTTATGCTTTATGACGGCTGTAGAAAAGATGCCGGGGTGTGATGTCAGTGGTTCGTCTTAGGAAGTATTAGAAGTGAGTGAGACAAACATTCTGTACAAAACAACCCAGTGTTATCTATTCCGCCACCACGCCCAGCCCAGAGCAAGGAGTGAACCGAGGATGAAAAGTGAGTAACACAACCCAATAAGGAGCAAGTCTAATCCAGCACCAAAGCCAAAGAGTCCGCTGTCGTAGGTGAGATTGATGTAGAAAAGTGCGGCGATGGTGAGGGGTAGACCAAACCGGGCAAACTGGAAGAAGGCGGTGAAGTAGTGGGTGGGGAGAAGAAATGTGATGAAGGAAAAAATTGTGTACAAAATAATTGTATAAAAAATACTCTGAGTGACATCTAAACTCGCTACACACCACTCGATGTGTCTTTCACAGCCACCAAGTACATCCAAATAAATACCATAACCCAGCAATGTAAACGTTATTGCCAAACTACCTATAAAATTTATCTTTTTATTCCACATAATTTTCATACAAATCTAATAATCGCCCCGATCCTAAAAACCCCATTACCTGCCCCGCCACCACGCCCAGCCCAGAGCGCTGAGTGAACCGAGGATGAAAAAAGAGACAAAAATTAAATAAAATAGTGGGTAAAAAATGGAGTTCCAACCAAAAAGTCCTGGTGTATGTATGATATTAAGGTAAATAATAGCGCCAAGCGTGAGCGGTAAGCCAATGAGAGCAAATCGAAACCAATATCTAAAGTAATACGAAGGTAGAAAAACGATTACTATGAATATTGGCAAGAAAATCACAAACAACAACGATATTTCTACCAACAAACTAATTCCTTCACCCCCAAGCAAAGGGCGTAAAAAATCTCGGAGATCTCTTGAAAAGTAAATCACCGCCCACACCATACTCATACCAACAACCAACCCTAAAGTAATATTTTTCATAGCACTTTTTTAGACAGCTCTAATAATCTTATCAGCTCAAGACAAAAATTCATTACCTGCCCCGCCACCACGCCCAGCCAAGAGCGCTGAGTGAACCGAGGATGAAAAGTGAATAACACAACCCAATTAGGAGCAGGTCTAATCCAGCACCAAAGCCAAAGAGTCCGCTGTCGTAGGTGAGATTGATGTAGAAAAGTGCGGCGATGGTGAGGGGTAGACCAAACCGGGCAAACTGGAAGAAGGCGGTGAAGTAGTGGGTGGGGAGAAGAAATATAGGAATCAAAACAACTAGCAGAATTGGTCCAAACAGAAAAAGGTTTTCGATTGTATCGAAACGCAAACGGCAAGAGTAATCCTCTGGGATACAAAGATTTAAATACACCGCATACCGAGAAATGAAGAAAATGATTGTAGATATAATCAAAACAACGATCATTGTTATTCCAGTGGTTTTCATAATGCTTTTTTATACAACTCTAATAATCGCTGTAATTCTCGCAATAACCTTGCTAATTCTGCCAAGTACTCCGCTTCCGTCATTATCGCACTAGTAGCAACACCAGCCACTAGTGGCATTGGGATTGTTGGTTTTATAAATGAACTAGTCGAGCGTCTAGTGCGGGGTTGTATGACTTCTTTTGGTGCTGGTGCGACTTCTTTAGGATCTTCAATAATCACCTCTAGCAACGAGACAGTGGCTGGACCAGTAGATCGAGCTTCTACTCTACCGTCATTCTTGCCGTCCCCATCATAATCAATCACAAGCGTTGTACTGGAGTGAATATTATCTAGCCCGAGAGTGACCACGGTGCTGGTGCTGTTGGGTACAGCTGTGTAATTTATCTCTTCAATAATCATGCCGTTGGTACGCTTCTGCACATTTAGTGTAAATGACCCCGCTTCGTATCCCTCGAGAATAAGCTTGGCGGCAGTTGTACCACTTGGAATAGAGATGTACTGTACTTTTCCATACCGGCGGTAAGTGGCGTTGGGAATATCGACAGTAGTACTACTAACTTGACCTTGTGGGGTGAGAATAAACATATCGAGTGGCGAATTGAGGTGAATTTCCAAACGATCACCGATATTTGGGGTTATGGCTTCATTACTTTTATACTCGTAGTCGGGGTGTGGGGTATTCAAAATGATATTACTGATAAAGTTTTGTGTTTCCTCCAGTGCCATAATATTTTTGTGCTCAATATCTACATAATGATCATCGGCATATCTAAATAAATCCACCCACCACCGCTCTACATTCTCGCTCTCCCTCAACAACAATGCGCTCGGTGCCACCACCGTCTCATCGCCAGCAAAGGTGTGGTTGATACGATAGCCTAATTTGGGACGATACTCACCACACAAAAACCATAACCACCCAGATCTTACACATTCATAATCAGTAAAGTAGGTAATACCCGACACCGTCTCAATGCCGGTGCCAGCGATTTGATACACTTTGGTATTCGCGGTTGGCTGCCATGTCTGTTGTACAGCAGCGATAGTACTAGCGTACTGTAATAAAAATGGATCAACCACTTCTGGTGTCTTTAAATCTGCTTCTGACGGTTTTGTTCGTCCGCTGTCACGCGAGAGGAACGATGCGAGTTGTGCCCAGCTAGTAATGGTTGGATCAAATTGTTCCCGCCACGGCGTGGTAACTTCACCCTCATCAAAAGTAATAACTGGAGTACTAACCGCCGCTCCCTCCCTAGCAAAATATTGCGGACTGGTTAATAGATGGTGTCCAAATGGAGCAGTGTTGAGTAACCATCGAGCAGTATCTTGATTAACTACAATTCCATATCCAATCGCCGAACCGTGCAACATACTCGTTACGGCATCAGGTGTTCCTGCTTGGGGTGAACCTATCAACACCACGTTATCTATCTTTTCAATTAGTGGCTCATCCGTAGCTTGTAGTGTTGCCATAAAAGCCCTCACCAGTAGACCGCCGTTGGAGTGGGCTACCAAAGTTACTTTTCCTGAATAAGATGTTTGGGAAATATTCTCTACAGTTTTATACAAATGACTCTCTCTCAGTGGTGTTGCAGCATCAAACCAGACTTGGTTTGTATCAACGTCAAGTCTAGTCTTAAGTAGATCATCAAGCTCTAATCGCCAATCGTAAGGGAAAGGTACAAAATCAGCAATTAAGCCTGTTTCCACTAGTCCTTCCATCTCGTCAAGAAACGAACCGTACAAATCAATTCCCAGCACTCGCTCGACCACCCCCTCTCGGCCGGGTTTGGTGTAGATATTATTTACACTCTGACCGGCAACATTCGTCACCAGTCGCCGCTGGTAACAATCCGAACGACTAAACCAGCGCTGGCGCTCTGTTGGTGTATTGCTTATCCAATTACACTCCGCACTTACTTCATACAAATGCGAACCCATAATCCCCGGAAAAAATATTACGCTCGAAACGCCAGGCGCTACCTCGGTAATGGAAAAAGTAACCGTGTAAATAGTCGAAGGAAAATCAAAAGCGCGAGCGGTGGGCAGTAACCAGTTTTTTAGACGCGCCAGCATTGTATCAGATGTATTTATTTTTCTTTGCGTATTCCATAAGACATCTTCTTGAAAAACCATAGTGTACGTGCCGGTAGTAATTGCTGGCAACACTGGCTCGTAGGCATTTTCTACGAAAGCAAAAAACGAAAACAATCTAGCTTGTACCAATTCTCCAGTTTCAGGATCATGAGTCTCATCATGAGTTTCTGGGTCAGAAAAGTATTGATTCATATTACCGTCACCAAACCACTCATTCACAACAGCCCTGTACAATGATTGACTGGCTGTGGTGGTAAAAAATACGGGAAGTGCATTCAAATAATCTTGCTGGGTTGGCTTAGAAGGTTCGGTGTTAACAAAAACATAATCATCGCCAACGTGCCGATACAAACGAGCACTCACTACACTTAGAGTATTGTCAGTAACATCAGCACTATGAGTAATTGAACGAACCACACCGCCACTTACCGAAACAACATCCCCATCACCAACTTCCCTGCCTTCAATAATTAGTCTGTATGGCGAAATACCTAGGACTGCCCCAAAAGGATTGTCACAATTGATAATTGCTACGGTAGTAAGAGGTGAGCTGGGATCAAAGGGATTGCTTGGAGTGATGATGTTACGGCACGGTGGTGTCGAGGCGTTAACAAAAGTCGTTTTGGTATAAACTGAAAAAATAGCTCCTAACAAAATTAGACCCGACACGCACTGCCGTGTGTTCATTTTGTCATTGTAGCACAATTACAAACCACCTACCTATCAGCCGTAAGCGGGCGAGGTAAGCCGCGATCCCTCTGTCCTCCTAAGCTCGCCCGCATATCTACAAACCACTGGGGGTGGTGAAAAATTGCTGATTCGGCAAATTAGCGTCAGCGTTGTGAGTTATAAAATCTGTTCCTAGATCAAAAAGGCCATCGCCGTTATCTCGATATAAAGTGACGGCATAGGTAGTGTTGCTTTGAAGAGAGTCGGTGAGGCTGATTGTCGTTGATCCTACCTGCGTGGGTAGCAACAAATCACTGATCCCGATAACATCAGCTTCCAAAACGACTTCCCTGTCTGGTCTTTTGACATGAACAACTAGATAACTGGGTTCTAAGACGCTAACAAACTCCACGGCTATCACTCTATCAATATCAACTCGACCGAGAACAAAACTATCACTTGGTTCGGCTGGAACAGAAAAGGCATTGAATGTAGTAGCATCTTCTGACGCTGGCGCGAGACGGGAGGCAGTAGCATCCACGGCTTCTCTGGTGGTTTCTAGGCTACTTTCTGGCGTGATTGGGAATGGAGTCTCAGCGGTTTGATTTGGTATTAGCATAATAACCAAGACTGCCACCGCTACCACTGGTGTTAAATAAACAAACCGACGTCCTAGGTAAAACTGAAACGGACGGTCGCTCTTTTTTACAAAACTAGTTCTGGCCTTAACTAACAAACGCTGTCTTAATTGCTGAGAAAATTCCTCAGTCATCACCACTTCCGGTCGCCTGGCTAGCAAGGTAGCCACTATTTTCCGGACCTCTTCATCCTGCTCCCGTAGCTCTGGGTCTAGCTGGTAGATATCCTTAATAATTTTCTCAATGTCTGAATCCTTATCCATATAACATTTATTACGATGCCAAAATAAAAAGTAACGAACTAAACGGCAGACCAACCCCCAACACCAACAACGCCACTTTGCCAAACTGCTCACGCAAGTTACGAATACTACGTGAAAACACCATTTTTACGCTGTCCTCCGTTCCACCAACAATCTCAGCTATCTCTTTGTAGGATTTGTCCTCCCAAATCCGCAGAATAATAATCTCACGTTGTCGGTTTGTCAGTTTATCCAAATAAGCAGTTACTGCTTCTAAGTCCTGAATAGCGTCTAGTGTTTCTGGGATACGTTCATCCGCCCCTAAATCAAAACAGTCTTCAATAGCTTCGCTTGGTCGGTACGTTCGGTAATAATCAATTACGCGATTGCGCGCAATCTGGTAAAGCCAAGTCGAGAAATGACCGCGGGTTTCATCAAAAGTCGCTAGTTTTTCCAAAGCCCTTAAAAACACCTCACTCACCAAATCGTCCGCGGTCTCCTTATGAAAAGTTTTGTAGTAGATGAAGCGATAAATTTTATCCCCGTACCGATCATACAGAACTCCAAACGCTTCCGCTTCGCCCGACTGGCAACGACGCACATAATCTAAGTCATCTAACATCTCTAAAGTATGACATTTTAAGGACTGGCTGTTAAGTTTTAGCAAAGGGTCAGTGCCTTCCTAGGTAAGGTCTAATCATCCCTTCTTACGGAAAATTAACACCTTTTTCTTATCCATGCCACTGTGAATCCAGGAACACCATTTACCCGCCAAAAATTCTTACTGTCATAATTTATGTGAGAAGTTACTCCGGAATGTGCGTTGTATATAATCACATCTGGAGAGACCAATGACATATCCATCCAACCGTCTCTATGATCAGGAACACCCGTTGTTGTGAGTTCGTTCAACATTGACCTATAATTACAGTTTGTATCAAACTTATTTGTATCACTCAAGGGTACATCAATCCAGACACCAACACCCCCACCCGCCGGCCACGCCGTCCTGCAGTCACCGCCAATACAGAGCTGGGGAGCAGAAACACTTTGACTAGCAACAACCGTCAGTGCTGCCACTGACCCGCCGGCAAAGAGACTCGCTCCACTACCTAGCAT
This sequence comes from Patescibacteria group bacterium UBA661, assembly GCA_002299465.1. Taxonomy (GTDB): domain Bacteria; phylum Patescibacteriota; class Minisyncoccia; order Phycocordibacterales; family UBA918; genus OLB19. The sequence continues at coordinate 7,445 of DBNX01000018.1, read as the reverse complement.
TAGGTCAGCGTTTCTAGTTTGGGGAAGGTTACCAGTGGTAAGGGGAGCGGCCACATTACCCAGGGGTGGATCTTGGGTAGGGGCGGTCCAAGCTGTGACATACTGGAAAGTACTGATGGCGATCGCACCAAGGATAATACCCATAAGACCAAAGGAGAGGTTTTTGTAAGTAATCATGGGTGGTTGGGGGTGGTTCATCTTAACTACATTTTACCCCCCCACGGGTGAAAAGGAGGGGTGGTGGGGATAAGATTGTGAGGTAAGAGTGTGGGAAAAATTCTGCAACAACCACAACTAAAAGATCTGTTAAACTAGCCAGATGAAGAAGTCTTTTGGTGGCACGCACACCACTCTGACCGAAACTACCAAACCAGTGGTGGGGGTGTTGACTAATCTTCCCGCAGTAAAAAATATCTCACCTGGGGTGATACGACAAAACCGCAACCGCGGTGGTCTGCGTTTTGTCACTGCGGTTTTTACTAACGCTGGTCTTGAACTTATCGTCTCCGGAGAAAGTACTCAGAAAGTGGCTGTCCACACCTCACCCGCGGACGCTCCCTTAGTTTATGAGTATCTAAAATCTCATAAACGCTTAAGTCACTTTATTTTTCGTACTCGTGAGCGCAAGCCTGGTCTTTAGGTAAAATTGGTAAAAAGCCGCGCGCCCAAAGGGCGCGCGGCTTTTTACCATTAACTCTCAAACACTTCGTTTTAAGCTGAGAGCTGTAAGGTGGCACTGGTTGCCACCAAACAAAATCTGTTACGCTCCACCAATCTTCATCAAGCGTCCCGGCTTACGGCGCGAGACGACAAAGACGTTGGAATATTTCTTCGGCGAACGAGTCTTTTGACCCTTACCCGTTGGACGACCCTGTTTAGTGCGAGCGCGGCGATGTCCACGCGGAGCGCGACCTTCACCACCACCGTGTGGGTGGTCAACGGCGTTACGAGCTGACCCACGTGTCTTCGGACGAAGTCCGCGGTGACGCGCTCGCCCCGCCTTACCTAAGTCTACCAGTCGGTATTCTTCGTTTGACACCGCCCCAATTGAAGCCCAGGCCGTGCCAATAATCTTACGCACTTCCGTTGAAGGTAGTTTGATTAACGTGTAACCACCATCGTGAGCTACCACTTCGGCGTAATTACCCGCCGAGCGAGCGATTCTGGCTCCTGCCCCTGGTTTAATTTCAACGTTGTAGACAAAAGTACCAACCGGAATTGCTGATAACGGTAGACGATTCCCGAGTTTTGGTTTGGCTGTCTCAGAAGTAATGATTTCATCATTCTGTGCCACTCCTTGCGGAACCAAAACATAACGTCGCTCACCATCAGCGTAAACAACGAGGGCAATAAAGCCGGAGCGGTTTGGATCGTACTCAATAGTCTCAACCCGAGCCGGAATGTCCTTCTTGTTGTAACGAAAATCAACCAACCGATAAGTTTTTTTGTTACCGTTACCACGATAAAGTGATGTCGTTCGACCGTAGCCGTTTCGACCACCCGTACCAAGCTTGCCTTTGGTGAGACTTTTGTGCGGATTGCTTTTTGTTGAAGTAAGTTTTTTCTTGTACTCGATGACTGACCCGTCACGTCGGCCAGCTGAAGTAGGTTTATACTGTTTCATAGACTAGACGAGATTAATGGTGTCACCAGTTTTAAGATACACGTACGCTTTTTTTGTTCCTGATTCTTTTACCAGTTGATTCTTCGAACCCTTGAGGCGACGCGCTGGTCGCTTCGTGACCATATTCACCTTAACTGGCGTCACCCCATAGATGGCTTTGACAGCATCACGCACCAGAAACTTGGTGGCTTGCTTGGCGACTGTAAACGTGTAGACGTTCTGCTCACCTTGCCGCACTGATTTTTCTGTAATCTGCGGACCAGACATTACCTGTGTATGATCGCGACCAATCGCTAGCGTTTGCTTAGGTGATTTTGTCGTAGTTGTGATTTCTTTTGACTGAGTTTCTTCAGTCTTTTTTGTTCGACTAAAAAACGCCATACTTATGCTTGTTTAGCAGTAGTGGTACCAACGCGCTTCTCCAGAATATCAATTGCGCTTTTGGGATCTACCACGACCACATACTTATAAGTGAGGAGGTCGACCGGATTAACATCCTTGGCCTGCACCACCTCTATGTTTCCGAAATTTCGAAAACTCTTCTCGGTTGCTTCGTGTCGAGCTGGTAAGACAATCACCGCCGCATTCTTACGCTTGCGAGCTAGACTCTCTTGGTTTGCGCCCTTAGCTAAAGCCGTGAGGATGGCTTTGGCAGTAGCGGTTTTAGGTGTCTCTAAAGCCAGAGAATCGACAAGGATAATCTCCGCTTCCGAATACTTCTTGGAAAGAGTAATCGCCAACGCCTTAGCTCGTACCTTTCGGTTAAGTTTTACTGAGTAATCTTTCTCATTGCGTGGACCGTGAGCGACACCGCCGCCGACCCAAATCGGAGACCGTGTTGAGCCATGACGAGCTCGACCCGTTCCTTTCTGACGCCAGGGCTTCTTACCGCCACCCCGTACCTCGCCTCGTCCTTTCGTGTGCGCTGCTGAAGTGCGAGCGTTAGCCTGCATTCCAACTACTACCTCGTGTACCAAATCGGCATTCCAAGCAACACCAAAGAGACTCGCGGGCAATGCTATTTTACCCACCTCTTTTCCCTCCTGAGAATATATTTTTGTGTCCATAATGTGTGCTTATTAAAGGCCGCGAACCTCGACTAAAGTTCCTTTTCGACCGGGTACAGCGCCTGCCACCAAGAGCAAGTTCTCCTTTGGATTAACTGCCACTACGGTTAGATTTTTAACAGTCGTAGTGTCGTTACCCATTCGACCCGCCATCCGGGTACCTTTGATAACGCGCATAAATCCAGTTGAGCCAATTGATCCTGGTTCACGTTCAGAGTGCTTTTGTCCGTGACTGCGTCGACCGCCACCAAAGTTATGGCGCTTCACTACTCCCTGAAAACCTTTACCTTTTGAGACAGCCGAAACTGCGACTTTATCGCCGGCGTTGAATACCTCAGCGGTAAGAGTGGCGCCTTTGTCTAAAGTCGTCGCTTCTGCCTCCACTCGAAACTCCTTAACTGCCTTTGCGCCAGTACCGAAATGACCTTTTTCCGCCTTGCTGAGACGATGGTCTTTTTGTGTACCAGAAGCAATTTGTACGGCTGAGTAGCCGTCACTTGCCAATGTTTTCACTTGTGATACTCGGGCTGGTTCCACTTTGAGGATGGTCACAGCTCGACAAGTACCTTGTTCATCGAAAACTTGGGTCATACCGGCTTTTATACCGAGAATGAATTTCATCGTTGCGTTTTCTTATTTTAATAAAATCTGCTTCGTTATGACCCATACAACAAACCGCGCGCCTTTTCTGGGCGGACACAAGGTCCGGCTCATAAAAGGCGCGCGGTTTGTGCCCATTGGTCCAAACGGGAGATGATTCCGTTTGTACTTAGGTCTTATTGAAGCTGGCGCTACTATAGAATAATTTTTCAACTTTCGCAAGGGCTTGTACTATCTCACCCCTAAACCCCGGACAGACTCTACCCCTCCTGCATTCGCGGAATCATATTTATTCTAGTTGAACGAGTGGTATTCACATCGCCACTGCTCGTACGGCAATTGACGCGGAAGATCCGTGAAAATGTAATCGGTTGCGTGGTTATGGTATGAACTGATGGTGTTGGCAAACTGCCGTCGTGAGTAAATGTGGACGCCCCGTCCACTATATTGCCAGGAATAGTACACTCTAAGTCATAAGGTGCCACAACGCTAACTTCAACTGTTGCTACACCATCACTGCGCACCCAGATTGTAGGGTTTGGTTCTAGGATAATAGTAGGCTCAGGTGCGCAGTAACCAAGGGAACTGACATGGACAAATCCAGGTACACAAGAAGCTGTCAGTGTGATGTACTCCACCCCTGTTCCGTCACTAAACATCCTTATAGTATTTGCACCGTAGACTAAAGTCACATCTGACCTTGTGCCCGACACCGAGTCGCTGATTAGAGCATTGCCGTCAGTGATATTTCTGACAGCATAAGGCGACTGTCCACCGGTCATGTCCCAAGTAACGGTGGCGGTGTTGCAGGTACCAGCACCAGCAGCGATGATACAAGCCGAGCCGTTGAGTACAGTGCACATACCAGAGCTCCTTACGACAAGCTCAGCTGGTAATGAAGTATTAGCCCCCACCACCACCCGCACCCGCACGGTGTGGTTGGTGTTGATTGTTAAGCCGCTAAAAGTATGGGTGGGGTTAGCTGACGGTGGTACGCTTGTCCAAGAGCCACCGTTTAGCGAAACCTCATAACGATCGGCTCCCACTACCGCATCCCAACTAACTCCAAGCAACCCACCACAAAGTACCGTTGTTGATGCCAGATTAGTTGGGGGTTGTAAAACTATCGGTAGTGGATCGACGTTGAATGACCTAAACACACAGTTGTTAGCTTCGTTACTTTCCGCTACCGCCAAATCCGAGTCAACGCAGTATTGAATGTATAAAGTACCACTGTTACCTAATGGTAGATTTAAGATGTCTTCATCATCAGACTCTTCTCCTGCTTCTATGTTTGTTTTATTTATGACAGGCAAATCTGTCCAACCAGTCGGACTACCCCAGCTAAAGCTAAAGTTTGCTCGGAAGTTGCCACTATCAGCATTGCCGTTATTTCTGGCAAGGGCACTAAATTCAACATTTTGACCTTGCTCCAAATCGCCGTTCTCCAGCACCGGCAAGCCATCTGGGAGCAAGTCTGGTGTACCGACCACCGTCACATTAGTGGCGTCATTTAGTCCGAGATGGGTGGCGGTGATTAGAGTGCTGCCAGGGTCAACACCTGTCACCAACCCCGTGCTATTTACTGACGCAACGCTAGTGTTGCCGGTTGTCCAAGTGGCCGACGCTGAAACATTAGTCCCTGAAGTTAGGTCACTGGCACAGGTAAAGGGCGAGGTGGTACTTGCCCAATAATGAGCGGTTAGTGTCGTGGTGCTTCCGGTTGGCAGACTAGGGATGGTGGCTGGACAGACTAGTAGCTGGGGTGGGTTAGGGGCTGGGTTGCAGTCTACGGAGACTACATAAATATTAATACGCGCAATCCAATCCAAAGCAAGCACAATTATATCTTCAAACGAACCACTGTTTAAAGGTACAACATCCCAAACGTAAGCCGAGGTTGCCAAGGTTGGATTATCTACTCGATACAACAACGTGGGGTTTGCTGGATTTGCCAGATCAAACACATAAGCGCCTTCAAAGGAAGATCCTACATAAAGCACCCCGTTGTCTATATAAAGATTTCTCGGCACATGTGAACCTGTTGTTGGGAAATCATTAACAAAAGCAAGATTGCCGCCACTATCAACCTCATAAATACTAATCCGTCCTCGTAAATTATCAGCTACGTAAAGATAAGATCCGTACAAGACCATATCATACGCCCAGCTAGAACCTGTTGCCCAAGGACCAAAGTAACGGGCGGTGTGCCTGCTTAACAAAACCGGATTGGTGGGATTACTTATGTCAACCACCGCCAAACCATTTTGGCGCATTGCAACAAAAGCCCGGTTACCAGAAATTATAATTTCCTGCGCTATAGGAGTACCTAAGTCCAGGTTAGAAGCAACGACCGGTGCCGACTTGTTGCTCACATCAACCACAATCATCCCCCGTCCTGCAGCTAGGTAAGCGTAATTACCAACCACCTCGACATCCCAGGTTTCAGTAGCTCCGGGCGGATTAAGGTTAAATAGTGGTATCCGACCTTCAAACACTGGTGTATTGGGGTTTGAAATATCCACTATTACTAACCCACCCATCAGAGTGGTCAAGTAAGCGTAATTACCAACCACATCAACATCAACCACTTGATTACCCCAGGTATTATTTCTTACCGTAGCGGGATTATGGGTTGAGAAAAAAGACAACTGGGTAATGTTCGCCGGGTCAGAGATATCAAATATATACATACCAAGATCGTCATTACTACCACCAGCTGAAGCGCCAACGTAGAGCAGGTTACCGACTCGCTTCAATGTCTGTGTCTCAGCAATACCTGTCGGACCTACAGCTTGTGCCGTTTCTGTTACTGTAGGCGTCGGAGTAGTGCACACTAGCGGTGTACCAGTTGGCGGTGGAGTGACAGTTGGTGGTAGCGGTAGAGGAGCTGCGCTACCAGTCACGGTAAAACTATTGGTAGTCGAAGTAGCTACGTTGCCTGCTTGATCGCGGGCGGTTACGAAATAACTAACTGTGGTACCCGCTGGGAAAGGTCCAACGTCAGTGTCACAAGTAGCCGATGCTCTAGCGCTGTATGTGCATGTCTCTGTCAGATTATTATTGACAAAAATTTGCATTTGCACAATCCCCGAAAGATTGTCCGTGGCAGCGCCGGTAATGTCGATCGAGTCGCTGCTATCTGGTGCGCTTGGGCTGTGTGCACTGGTGACATCAATAACCGGCGCAGTGGCGTCTAATACAAAGGGCCAAAAAGCCAACATTAAGCCAGTTTGTGAAATACCGATAGACTCAAAATTAGGACTGCTGTTAGTATGAGTCCTGCTCCCATTAAGGTCTAAGAATGCCCCCCACGCGTATCTACCATCAGCCAAACCACTCACGGGTGGGATGGTTTGGGTTCCAGTCCCACTCAAACTGACCGTTCGAGCATTAGCAATACCAACTATCTGATTTAGGTTATTAATATTATAAAGAAAAAAACCAGCCCTAGACAATCCTGTAGCGCCAAATCGACCTGGAAACTGGTTCAGCCTAAAAACATAAGAAGGATTTGTGTTTGTAATAACATTCATTGGTGAAACTGGTTGGTACAATGGTGCTCTTGGCGTAGCTACAACCCAAACCACACTACGGATGTGGTGTCCCACAGCTGGAATTTGAGCAGGGTCACTGATTCTCCTTTGAGTCCAAAAATTATAATATCCAGGACCACCGTCTACATCAAACCCTATCCCTTGTGTATGTGGATTAAAGCACAAAGGACCGACCAGTGAGTCTGATTCAGTCGTCGAATCAACCGGACTAAAATCGCTAGTTCGATAAGTCCAAAATTGTGTAGATAGTCCATTGACAGGAAGATCTGTGTCATAATCTCTTATCTCAAGATCTATAAGTATACTTCCCGGACCACAACTATTATCTGGTCCGATTACTTCATGCATAACCACACTCCAACCGTGCCATCCTTCCGGGAAAGCGCCTAGAACCTCCTCAATTGGATAAAATGTTATAATCGCTAATGCACAAATCCCAATAAAAAATTTTTTCATACTTTCTTATTGAGGTTGCACGCTATTAAGTAACCGCACGCGTTCCATATTCCTCTCTAATCTCTCTTCTGGTGACAAATCACTCGGTGACAGTTGAGCGGGGGCGTCAACCGTAAGTGCCACAAAATCATACCTCTGACC
>DBNX01000015.1 GCA_002299465.1 Patescibacteria group bacterium UBA661 | reverse complement strand
ACCACACGGGAAGAGTTTTGCTTGGCTGTCATGGGTAGAAAATCATAATCAAAAATCGTATCGCGAGCGGCAATCGGCACATTTTCTTCCAGGCGAAATTCAAGGAGACTGGCGATTTCTTTAGAGGGAACGTCGTTTTTAATTTCTGTTTCAAAAATGTACGCTCGCTCCTCGGGCAAAGAGACCCTAATAAAATCAGCTTGGGTGACTTTTTTAAATTCTTTTAGAACTTCAGCCAGTTGTTTTACGTTGACCACGGCGCCGCGATTAAGAGAGTTGGCGGGGATGTTTATATCGCCCCAAATTTTTAGGACACGCTCTTTTCTTGAGCGTAAGGTGGGTTCAAAGGCGATGTATTTTATGGAAGTATCAGATATATCAACACCGACACTTGGTAGGGTGATGTAGGTGGGTGGTGGAAGTAAGTTTGAAAAAGTACTGACAATGTTCATACCAGTATTATACGCTGGGGCGGGTGCGAAAAATACCAACAACTCACATTATCACGAACCACACGTAAAGAAGAGCAAAGACAATCGCTGCCACACTAACCAACTTGATATTTTTTTGAGCCAACAAAAGGGCGGGCTTGCCGAAGTGGTAGGTGAGATAACCGGTAATTCCGTAGCGGATAATACGTCCAATGAGGGCGCCCACAATGAAACCAAATACGTTACCTTGTAAGGCTCCAGCAGCAATTGATGCTACAGTGAAAGGAATCGGTGTGAGTGCTCCTAAAAATCCTAGCAAAAAACCAGAAGGATATCTGGTGGCAAGTTCATTAAACTCAGCTAATATTTCTGGTGAGGCATAGCCAATTAAAGTGTCTATAAAGAAAGCGGCGACCAGAAAAGCGCTGAGCCCACCCAGTACCGAAGTGATGGCTGTAACCATCACCCCGAGTACGACTCGAGAACGGTGGGCGATGATGTAAGCTACCATAAAGGGGTCGGTGATCAGGGGAACGGGCAGAGCTGATTCGGCATAAGAAATAACACCAAGTACAATCAAGCCATATTTTTCACCCAGCAATTTACCAAGAGCCCGACCAACATCATTGGTGATACGCTCGGTAAGGTTGAGTAGGCTTGGTTTATTTTCGGGCATATAAATAAATAGTTGAGAAGACTGTTTATCTTACCATAGTGCCGGGCGGTATTTTAGAATCAGGATGGAGTAATGAAAAAACGTCTTCAGTACCAACGGCTAAAATCATTCCTTGGCTTTCCAGTCCGCGGATGACGCGGGGTTCGAGATTGGTAAGAAAAGGACACTGTCGTCCAATTAGTAACTCCGGTTGCGGAAAGAAGGTACGAATACCAGAAATTATCTGGCGTGGTGCCGGTTCACCAACGTCAACGGTTAGCTTAAGTAGCTTATCAGCGTCAGGCACAATCTCTGCTGCCAGAATGGTACCGATTTTTATTTCTAGTTTGGTGAAGTCTGCGTACGAGATTTTTTCCATAGAAGAATTTGTTATTTATTTCTGGTGATAAAACTATCGAGAATAAGAGCCGCGGCAGCGGCGTCAGTTAAGTCGTTTCTACCCTGAATCTGCAAGGCGGCTTGGGTAGAGAATTGTTCGGGCTCAAGATGAATAGGGAGTCCTGTCGCCAGAGTCAAATCAGTAACAAGTGCCGTGATGGCGGACTGGATTTTGTTTGGCTGGTTATTTTTATCAAGCGAATGTCCAATCACAATCATTCCGACGTTTTTTTCGGCAATGATTTTTTCGATATCTTGCCTGAGGGTAGGGGAATTTTTGAGGACTTTATGCGGAAAAGCCATTTTCCCAGACTCATCACTGATAGCCACCCCCACGCGCTTAGTGCCATAATCAATACCAAGTAGTCTCATGCCCCGTAAGCATAGCACAGAAGTCTGGCAGGAAGCATCGGCAAGCGACAGTAGAAGATTTTGCCTTTTAAGATTCTTGTATAGATGGTAGTACGTTGACGCGAACTTCGGCAGTATCGTAAAGACCACTCCCTACGTGCCGACAAGAAGCGTCGATTATTTGGGCGGAGATTAAGTTCCCCGTTGGGTAGCTGTAGGTCTCAGTTGGTGTGCTACCGGTATGATCAAAGTTTATCGGGGCAGAAGTAGCACCTCTAATGGTGCACTCGAGCGGATAGGGAAAATCGTTTACAGTCAAACTCACCTCAGTTTGACCGCCGCGACGAAGTAGCGAATCAGCCACCGTTAGGGTGATGGTAGGACGAGGAAAACATATTCCAGAGTACATGACAGTAGCGCAGGTGGCGTTGACGGTCACGTCATTGTCGGCGACAAAGTTAGCGCTGGCACGGATGATATTTGGACCGAATTGTAGGGGTAGGGGAATAAAACCACCGCTTGTTCGGGAGGTGTTAGACCAGGTGTTGGTGGTAATATTTCTCACCAGATAATTTTCGGGTGGGGGCACATTGTAAAATGTCCAACTTATCTGACCATTACAAGTGCTTTGTCCAGGCAAGATAGTGCATCCCGTAGCACCCAAATTAACTAACGGTGGCATTAACACACCAGCCATGTTTAACCAACCCAAGTCGCTAGACCAAGCATAGCCGGATAGGTTGCCACCAGAAACAGTAACGCCGTATCTCACACCAGAATCACCCGCCAAACTAATGCAACCATTGTATCCGCCGGCGTTATTAGCAAGCATAGCATCGCGGATAGCAATAATGCGCGCCCCACCAATTAAGGCGTCACCAACGCGAGTGGGGGCGTCTAAGGTCGGGCTACAGCCAGCCAGATCAGCCCCGTTGAAAGAAATCCAACCATAATGACTGCTCCAAGCATAGCCGGAGAGAGGACCGTTAGTTACCGGAATAGTTACTGCGTAATTACCGCCCCCACTGCCGACGTTGTTGCTACTAAAACTGACCCACCCTAGCCCTTGGTAGGCGCCATCAGCAGAATGTGTTCCACCCCACGCCCAACCAGAAGCGGCGGTGGGCGAATTTGCCCACACGTAGTGGATTCCCATCCCACTCACCAAAGTCACCGAAAACATAATGAGTAGTATGGCGTAGGATTTAATCTTTAGTTTTGGCATAAGTTTTAAAAAAGTTAAAAGTTTTTAGCTACGGTTGCGGGGCGGGCGGGGGGATGGTGTTAGCCCGGGCGGGGTTTTCGGTATCGGCTGCTAGAGCCTCGATTTGTTTCAAGATCTCTTCGTCGGTCAGAGGGACAACCCCAGCGGTGTTGGTAGCTGCCAACATTTCTATTTGCGCTAAGATCTCTTCGTCGGTCAGGGGAGTGACGCCCTCCGTACTGGTGGCGGCTAGCCTTTCTATTTGTTCCAAAATTAAAGCGTCTTGATAAGAAGTATCTTCAGGCAAGACCACTTCCTCCACCAGCGGTGAGGAGGGTAATTGATTTTGCAGTACCCAAAGCCACTGCACTAGTGACAAAATTATTCCCAGCAAAAAGACCGCACCGAGAAGCCCCCAAAGCAGGCGGTGTCGGTTGTCTTTGTTCGCGGGGATGGTGTCGTTAATTGGTCCGTCAGATAGATTTTTTTCCATAAACTTTAAGCTAAGTCGACTAAGGTTTGGTTATTTTGTAGTCTAGGTTTTTATCTTACACACACATGAAGGAACCTATGATCGAACATATTGTTCATGCTAGAAGCCCAGAACCCTGGCGGACAACTACATCCACCAGTGTAGTGATTGGCTGCACGACAATCACCTCCTCTTGTAACAAACATTCCTCCAAAAGGCATACTTCCACCCGCTCCAGCGGGTGCGCAGGTCACATTACCAGTACTACTTATTGATTGCACGACGTGACCGACCGCACAACTTCCATTGGTTACTGTCGGTGGCCAAGCTGTTCGACAGTCTCCACCAATACAAAGCTGCGGAGCGGCCACACTACCACCAGCAAGGAGACTCGCTCCGCTACCAAGACTGAGGTTGGCATTTCTAGTTTGTGGTACATTACCAGTAGTCAGAGGCGCGGCGACATTGCCACCAGGCGGCACTGCTGGAGGCGGCGTCCAGGCGGCTACATACTGCATCGTACTAACAGCCACAGCACCGAGGATGATACCCATTAGACCGAAAGATAAATTTTTATAGAAAGACATAAATGTTTTTGTTGTTAAGTTAAGGTACTTGTATAGTAACCCGTCTTGACGATGTCTGTGAGCGGTGTTGTGGATAGAACGTGTTTTAGGGTGGGGAGGTGTGGGTGGTTGAGTCAAAATCTTAAGCGGGCGGCACGTAGTGCCGCCCGCCACTGATTGAATGGGGTAATGGAGGGGACCCCAAGTTAATGTGTGCAGAAATCCTTACATTCGC
>DBNX01000021.1 GCA_002299465.1 Patescibacteria group bacterium UBA661 | reverse complement strand
GCGAGAAGTGCTGGTTGGATTGCGACGGAGAGGAATAATCAGTCTAACCCCACTGGTTTTTATACTGTCTCCTTTGAAGAACTCATCGGTGACGGCAGAATCTTACCTAGCACACTACTTGTTAATTCTGACTTGGCTGAAACTTACGAAGAAGAAAATCCAACTCGGTTAAATCAAAATGCCATTACCTTTAATTCAGAAGCGGAATGGGACTTTGTGTTACAAAACAATGGTGCTGCTGCTAGCGCTTATTATTGTTTTCGTTTAGTGTACGCTAACGGAGCGCAACTCAATGATTATCTGAATTATCCAAGGTTAGTGACAAACGCTCCACCGTTGGTACCAACTTTATCTGCTCCTTTTGATAACGAGAGATTTGCTTCTACCTCACCGTGGTTTGAGTTTGTTGCCGATGATCAACTTGGGGATAGGGTTGCTTATCAACTACAAGTCTCAACCGATCCTAATTTCAGCTCAACCGTCATCGACAATAATTCCATATCTAATTTTGCGCTCTTTACTAATCTCTCGCAACCATCACAGAAAAGTACTTTCACCCCTGGGCAAGTAGTTAGATTTATCCCAACGACTGCCTTGACCAATAACACCACTTACTGGTGGCGAGTGCGGGCGCAGGACCCAGACGGCTCAGCGACACAAAGCGCCTGGTCTGAACCGTTTAGTTTTACTCTTGATACGACCACCAATATTACAACTTGGTTCCAGACCACAGCCGGACAGTTTGCTACTAACAACTTAGTCGATACAGTAGCCAACGTCAGTACCAATGATGTTGGCTTAGAGGCGACTTTTACAGTGGGTACAACGACTAGTACAGTCATTGATTACGATAACCGCGACACTGGTAACGCTTGGGGTAATTTGTCTTTCAATCATAATGTAACCTCGGGTACGATTAGGTACTTTGTTGAATATCGACTAGGCGATGGTACCTTTGTGTTAGTGCCCAACAGCGTATTGCCAGGCAATAGTACAGGCTTTACTTCCTCACCGGTTTCGCTGGTCGCTCTGGATCCGACTATTTATAACGAATTGCGCATAGTGTCGACTTTCTCTGGTAACAGCACCTTCCCACGCCTGCTAGACTGGACAGTTACCTGGAGTCGAACCATTGATATCGTCACCGCTTTGCAACCTTTTGCTAACGCTAAAGTAGCAACCACCACGCCTAGCTTTACTTTCTTCACTACTGATCCAGAAAATCATGATTTGCAATACGAGCTACAACTAGCAACTAATTCCGCCTTCAATAGCCCCAACACTTTCACCTCTGGAGTTAACGCTGGTTTTGTTAATACGCTGACACCAGCCGACACTTCACCTTTTAACTCTGGTAATACCATAAGTTACACTGCTCAAACCGCTCTCATCAACGGTACCACTTACTGGTGGCGAGTGCGGGCTCGTGACCCGGGAGGTAGTAACTTGTGGTCAAATTATTCTGAGCCGCGAAGCTTTACGGTTGACACTAGTATCACTACATCAGCATGGTTTCAAACCACGGGTGAACAATTTGCCACTAATGAATTAAATGACATTGAAACAATTGCCGGGGGAGCGCGAGTGGCTGATGTTGTCAGTGAAGCTATGGTGGCTTACGCAGAAGGAACCGGACAAGCCCCGCAGTATCGGTTGTGGAATGGTACAGCTTGGAGTATTGCCGCATCAGCACAAAGTGTCGGAGCGCAGATTCGTTGGTTGGAGCTCAGAGCTGCCCCCACTCGTCCCGAGTACGCGGTAGCAACCCTCGGTACTGACTTGGATGTCAATATTCAGATTTACAATGCCAATACTGATACTTGGGGTAACTTAACAGAAATCCAAAATAACAGCGTTGCTAACAACAAGCGGACTTTTGATATTGCTTACGAATCACAATCGGGTGATTTATTAGCGGTGGCTTGCGCTGGTTCAAATGCTTGGTTTTCGGTTTGGAATGGCACGACTTGGACAGCCACCAGTACACTGACTTTAACCAACACAAATAGTTGTGAATACATTACAATGGCATCAGATCCAATCTCGGATGAAATTATAGCCGTCTTTAGACATCTAAACGCCGGGGTGACTGACTTTGCGGCGGTGGTCTGGAACGGCTCTACTTGGGGTAACGCCATCGCCCTGGGTAGCGCCGATAATAACACTAACGAGGGAATGACAGTCGCTTACGAAGAATCAGGCAACCAAGCCATAGTGGTCGTTGCTAACAGCCCAAGCACCAATGCGTTGTTTAACATCTGGAATGGTAGCAGTTGGTCTGGCACAGCAACGGTAGCACTAGGCGACTTCATTGAATGGGCAACGCTTCGCCCGGATGTTGGTACGGATCGCTTAGCATTGTGTTACCAAGACAATGATGCTGATATTGGAGTGTTGTTCTGGAGTGGGAGTGCTTGGGGTACTTTTACGGAATTAACTATTTCTGCCAACGCTGATAACGGACGAGCGGTGGATTGCGCCTTTGAAACCACTGGCGTTCGCGATGGACATTTAGTAGTAGCTTACTCTGATACTATTGCTTCTCGTTATCGTACTCACGACGGTACAGTTTTTTCAGCTGAGATTACTCTCTCTAGTATCGGCGATGTCTCGGAAGTGCAAGTGGTTAGGACCGGTGATGGTCTGGTGATGATGAGTGGTTTTGATGATGGAGCCACACCGGACCGAGTCGATCATAGTCGTTGGAATGGTACAACTTGGACAGGATTAGAGAGCTTTACGCTAAACTCTTCCCTTAATACCCTAGCTTTCTTTATGGGTGGTAGCAGTTTAGCTCCGCAAGTATTCCCGAACATAACCGCTGGGTCAATCCGATCAACGTCAATTAATTTCACGGATGGGACGGGGCCACGGTGGGATCAGGTGGCTTGGAATGACACCACACCAAACGCTAGTAACATTTTGTATCGAGTTTACTACCAAGTTTCGCCCGGGGTGTTTGCTCTGGTTCCGAATGCTGATTTGCCGGGTAACAGTTCAGGTTTTACCAATAGCCCAATTGACATCTCGGGGCTAAATCGAATCACTTACGGAGTCTTGCAAATTGAAGCGGAACTAATTTGTGTTAGTGGTTTTTGCCCTTCTATTCAGGATTGGACGGTCGCTTGGGCGGAAGGTATTACTGTGTCAGGAAATGCGCGAGAATTTGATGGGGTGGCGACAACTACTAGTGGGACAGTCGCGGTGGCTGTTAATGGTGTATTGCAAGTAGGGAGAACAGCTCCCATTCTTAGTAATGGGACATGGTCAATTCCTAATGTGACAATCTTCCCGAATGATACCGTGGCAGTTTATGTTGACGGAGCGATTGAAAATGACGAGGCGGTGGCTGTTGCTACTTACAGCGGAATCGGCAACTTGACCAATCTGGAACTCAGAAAACGTCACGTCACTCTAGGTGGCACAAACATATCGACCACCACTAATTTTGGGTTGATTGGTTTTGACAACACTAATGACGAAGATATTTTATTTACCGCCAGTGGTTCTGGGGTGGTAGTGATGTGTGCACAAGTGAGCTGTGGTGATGGGGCGCTCATCATCAGAGCGGGGGCGGTGTACACACCAGCCGCCAACGTGAGTATGGCAGGATTTATTAACAACGGTACTTTTTTGCCCGCAACTAGCACGGTGCGCGTGGCCGGAAATTGGAGTAACCAAGGCAACTTTACCGCGGGTTCATCACATGTTATTTTCACCGCCACTTCTTCGACGCTCACCATTACTGATGCTACTACCACGCTTCGTTTTAACACTCTGACTTTTGGTGAGACAACTGGCTCGGCGGTTTGGACAATTAACCAACCCCTCGTAGTTGATGGGGCGTTTACGGTTAGTCAGGGAACGCTAGCGCGCAGTACTTCAACCATCACCTTAGCCAATTTGCTGGCGATTGGTGCGCAAGGCAATATGACTGGTCTGGGTACGACCACCTTTACGGGTACGGGCAATGTCACTTGGTCTGACGCCAAGAGTGTAGCTTCTAGCTCAAATGTCGGTCGAGTGGTGATTGACGGTACCGCCAAGACGGTGACATTGGCGGGAAGTGTCGGAGCGGAAAGTATTATGATTGGCGCTGACGATACACTTAACGCTGGTGGTTCTGGCTTTAACATAAATGTACGCGGTGCTTGGAATAACCTCAATTCGTTTGTACCTGCTAACGGCACCGTGACATTTGTGGGGACTTCAACCAATTCAATCAATCGCGGTACTTCAGCTTTTAATAATTTGGCATTTACCGGTGTGGGCGGTTCTTGGTCATTTGCTACGAGTACGTTAATCATCAACGGTGACTTAACGATTGCTACGGGTACAGTTACCCTACCTACCGGCACCACCACGATTGCTGGATCTTTTAATAACTCGGGTGGTACTTTCCTACACAACAATAGTGAAGTGAGGATGATCAGCAACACTCCCGGACGGACGATTACGCAAAGAGCCACAGCTTTTCTTAACAATTTCCACGATTTAGTTTTCACCGGCAACGGCACCTGGAGCTTTACTGAAAGCAATGCTACCACTAGTCGCGACTTACGTATCCAAGCAGGGACAGTAACTTTCCCAACGGGAACGCTAGCGGTCGGTGGTGATTTGGCGGTTACGGGCACTGGTGCTTTTTCTCACAACAATGGTGAAATTTTGTTACTAGTCCAAGACAATGATACTTTACAAACTAACGGTTCCGTCATAAACAATCTTCGTCTGCGAGGAGGGAGTTCGGCGTCATCTTGGTATAACGACCAATGGGCCAACCGAGTGCAGATAACTATCGACCGAACCCTCGTCACCACCGACCTCACCGACTTCCCAGTC
>DBNX01000034.1 GCA_002299465.1 Patescibacteria group bacterium UBA661 | reverse complement strand
GTCACCGAGCACCTTCCTATGAATTACTAATACGTTTTATGAGGCTGTGGTATGCATTACCACGCTGTTTTAAATTATGCTCTCTACTCATTGCGACTGCTTGAGTTAGATACGCCTCATAGTACACAAGCTTCCAAGGCACACCATATTTTGTCGAAACGTTTTGGCTTGAGTTATGCTCAAGCAGTCGTCGCTTCAAATTATTAGTGTATCCTACATAAAACTTTTTATGTGACTTTGTTTCGAGTATATATACATAATACATACTCCGTATNNCACGCTTCGGGTCGTACCCCTGCTCTTATTATTTCGCGCTATTCACGCTCGCTTTCACTGTGCCTCCGTGGGGTTACCACTTAGACAAGAACAAAGGTACACTCGCCGGCTCATTCTTCAATAGGCACGCCGTCACCGAGCACCTTCCTATGAACTACTAATACGTTTTATGAGGCTATGATACGCATTGCCTCGCTGTTTCAAATTACGTTCTCTTTGCCTGGCAACGGCTTGCGTTGCGTAAGCTTCGTAATAAGCAAGTTTCCAAGGTACACCGTATTTGGTTGAAACGTTATTACCTAAGTTGTGCTCAAGCAATCGTCGTTTCAAATCATTGGTATAACCTACATAAAACTTTTTCTCTGAACCAGTTTCGAGTATGTATACATAATACATACTCCGTATTGTAACGCACACGAAGGTGCTCGGCTCCGACTCCTTGTAGGTGTATGGTTTCAGATCTATTTCACTCCCCTCTCCGGGGTTCTTTTCACCTTTCCCTCACGGTACTAGTTCACTATCGGTCTTCAAGAATATTTAGCCTTACCAGTTAGTGCTGGCAGATTCATTCGAGCTATTCGTGTCTCGAACTACTCAGGAACAAAAACAAGAGAGTCAAATAGATTTCAAATACAGGACTATTACCTACTGGGGTTGTTCTTTCCAGAACATTTTTTTATCTATCTGTTTTGTAACTCTCTGCAACTAAATGCCGTCTTTGCCCTACAACCCCACTCATATAAATACGAATGGTTTGGGCTATTCCCGTTTCGCTCGCCGCTACTAAGGGAATCGCAAGAAACTTCTTCCTGAACGTAATGGTGCCGAGCACGTTCTCAATGTCGAACGATGCTTATAACCACTGTTCTTTTGAACGGTGCACAAGCACAAAAATAGTGTTAGACACTAAGAACGTGCTCGGCATCCGTCCAGAAAGAAATTTCCATATATTGCTTTCTTTTCCTAGAGGTAATGTGATGTTTCACTTCCCTCCGTGCGCCCGAGCACCTTCTAAAGTAACGTTGCTTTTGTGGCTCTTCGTATATTTGCTATATTACGATACAGCCATCCAAAATAACGCGACCTGAGAAGGTGCTCGGTCCTACTGAAAGTAGGAAGGTTTCCCCATTCAGAAATGTCCGGATCGAAGGTTGTTTGGCACCTCCCCGAACCTTATCGCAGCCATACCACGTCTTTCATCGCTTCTTGAAGCCAAGGCATCCACCATACACCCTTACATTCCTGTAAGGAATGCTGTACACCGCTGTACAATTTTTTGAGTGTGTGTCACTTCAGAAAAATACAAATAAATCTGAAGTGACGGTTTGTTTGTGATCTTGCGGGGACGAAAAGACCCACCTCGCGGTATTGTCTTAACCCGCAAGATCGTTTTACCTAGCACTCGAAATCTGCCGAAGCAAATTTCGAGTGCACCTCGAGTGCGTCGAAACACTCGAGGGTTTTTCGGAACCGACCTTATCAAATCGGTTCCTAGAATATGCGATTGTCAATGATCGCGTACCTCCTTGAGTGAGAAAGAAAAGACCGCGTGTCCGCGGCCATCCATTCGCTAATGCGAAGAGAAAGCAGCGGTGCGTGTCTAAACTTGCAAACTCATAAATACGTAGGCGCCATTTTATACGAATCAAAAATAAAGTCAAGTCTTAGTTGTGGTAAAAAACTAGATTTTGTCCAGACTTTTTTCCACAGGTTATACACACGGAAGAAATCGTTAGTGTAAACACGGTTTTTATAAAAAAACAACCCAGCTTAACCACGGTAAGAACCCGTGTGAAGCTCATTGCGAACACCAATTCGATCAACCAAAATCTGGTGTTTGTAATCAAAAACATCTCGCGCTAGGCGGTCGTTCATACCCACTCGATAGAGTAAATTCTCTGAGGTCATCACCGCGTAGCGAATCTCAATTCCAATTTCTGACTCAAGCGCGCGGATGGCGGTCTCAATTTTTGTTTGCGAGACTTGTTTCATTGCCACGAGAACATCCAGCTCTTGTTCAAATTCGTGTACGAAAACACCTGCCACCGCCACAAAATCCAGCGTCCCCGCTTTACGTAAGTGTCGCAAAAGATTCCTGCCATCAATCGGGGCGGTTTCAAAAAGAAAAGTTTGCAGGGCTTGGAGTTCTGGAAATTTTTTGTTGAGTCCGTAGCCCAGGGCTTTTAACTTTTTGTCTTTGCCGGGCTGTTGTACATAAATCGTACGTCTTGTTATCACATCAGCTTTTTCTAAGGCGGAAATTTCAGTCCGTGCTGTTCGCCGAACTAAGCGAGCCCGCCGACACATATCATCAAAGGTGAATTCTTTGGATGGATTAAAAAGAAAAAAGCGAAGAAGCTTTACTCGCGCTGTACTCCCAAAAAGAATCGAAAGTGGGTCAGACATACCGAAGTGGGGTGATTATAGCACGCAAAATTATTATGCAAATCTGGACAAAGTAGTGACTGGTGTCCTGTTGTATCCCTGTCCACCGACCCCTCGGAAAGGAAGTTCAGTAAAAATCGGTACTGATTTTTTGTTTGCTTTTACTGTAGTTTTATGTTATAATAAAAAAATAGGTTCTTTAACTCTCAACCGTAGGAGACCGCCATGAATGCCTCCAATCTTCTCCCCCTTCGTGTCTTGGTTGTCGAAGACGATCCGGCGCAACAACTCCTGACCGGTATGGTTTTGGAAAGAATCGGTATTACCGATTTCACCACCGCTTCGAGCACCGCTGAGGCGCTGACTCGACTCAACGCCCTGTCGGACAGAGACTGGCAGTACCATCTGGTACTGACGGACTTCAATATGCCACCGGGCGCTGATGGCCTCGAGCTAATCAAGACCATCCGCGCCGACTTCCGGCTACGTCACCTGAAAATAATTATGGTGACATCAGAAGACAACCTCAACCTGCAGTCCGAGTTGCGCCGGCACCTGGCTGGGTACCTGAAAAAGACCAAGCTCACGAAAGCTACGTTGCTCGAGGTTATTCAGCAACAACTTTTGCCTCACTGATGGCTTTAGGTCCCGCCCCCCCACCGCGGGACCTTGTTTTTTATTCTCCCCCCGAGCCCTGCCTCCAGCGGGGAGCCCGATGCAATCAAGACAAACGCGACATTAGGATAATTGACTTTATCAGTCTAAAACTATTTAATTGAACTGGATAAAGCATAAAAATTGTTTCCTGCAAACAACTTTAGGAGTTCCCAATGGCTAGCCGATACCGTTGTCATTTTTGTGGTTCGGAGTACGGCAAACACACCGCCCACTGTGCTGTGAATAACACCTTTGGTGAAGAACAGTACTTCCGCGGCTACGCTGCTGGTACAGCAGCCCTGCCTGCTCTCAACAGCTCTCATCCTATGTTCCTTCGCGGCTGGTGCAACGGCTTACGCGACATAAATCAACCTAGACGAAGGTCTTAAGCCAGCGCCGACCCTAACAAAAACAGTCCCGTTCGGGACTGTTTTTATATTTGCTAGGAATTACCCCAACAAAACGTAAGATGTTTTTACTTAACTTACTTCAACGTCACTTTCGCGCCAGCTTCTTCGAGCTTCTTCTTGAGAGTCTCAGCATCTTCTTTCTTCATACCCTCCTTAACGACAGACGGAGCGCCATCAACTAGATCCTTAGCTTCCTTTAGGCCAAGCCCGAGGACTTCCTTGACAACCTTAATCACAGCAATCTTCTGAGCACCACCTTCGGTCAGTTCAACGGTAAACTCTGACTGCTCTTCAGCGGCAACGGCGGCTCCTGGTGCGGCTACGGCTACAGCGGCAGCTGAAACACCCCACTTCTCCTCAATTGCCTTAACGAGTGCATTAAGCTCAAGGACGGTCATTTTCTCTACGGCTTCGATAATTTGTTCTTGGGTCATAAAATAATTTTATTTTGTTTTTGTTGTAATTTTACGATGCGGATAAATTTTCTAGGGGAAAATTTTACTCGCGGCAGTTCGTAACAGTCGCTACGCTCGCTTACTCACCTCACTGAGTACCACTGCCAAACGCTGCCGGGGTGAATTGATGAGTTGGGCAAACATACCACGCAATGTTTCCAGTGGTGGAATCGAAGCAATCTCAATCATCTCGGCTTGGTTCTTAAACACGCCCTCAAAGATACCGCCAACAATGGTTAGATTATCCTTATGCTTGGTGGTAAATGACTTTACGTTCTGGGCGGGAGCAATCGCGTCTGCACTGTAAGCGATGGCAATCTCACCATCTAGTGTCGGCATTTCGCCGGTAAACTTCTCGCCAAAAGCGCGCTTCAGCAGTGTCTTTTTGGCAACAAAGTAACCTACCCCATTTTCCCGCAAGGCCTTGCGCAGCGCGGTGGTGTTGGCGACAGTGAGACCTTTGTAGTGCACAAACACTACCGACTGTGAGTTGTCGCGTACTTTCTCAAGTTTCGCGAGAATGGTCTCCTTCTTGGCTTTGGTAATGGCCATGTAATTGTAGTGAACTATAATTTGATAAACACAGGCCACGGACAAACGAGAAAGTTTGTCTTAGGCTTCGACCCCAATACTCAAAATAGATTGGACCTCGGTCGGCGGATGTCTGATTTGACATTCATTACCGCGCTTAGCTGAGCGCGACCAACTGTCATTAGCCTGCGTAAGTAGGAATGTAACAGAAAAAAATAGTTTAGTAAAGAGTTTGTCTGCTGTACCCACCTCCCCTAGGACTTGCCTAGGGGAGGTGGGTTAACACCAATATGCAGCAAAAGTACGCTTCTAAAGCAATATTTCTTGACCGGCCGTAGCGCCCGCACTCACGTCAAAACACTGTGTCGGAGTCAGTACCACCACCCCTTTTACCAACCGCCCGGGAATGGTTTCTGCTATCCAGCTCACCACTGATTCAAAAAGTTCCCCGGTCTCCTCGTAACGAGCGGTGGCTTTAATTTGATAGCCAACCAGACCCTGCCAAGCGACCAATGATACCCGCGGATTGTCTTTGAGGTTGCTGAGTGTCTTGTTAAAAAAATAATTGACGAGAATAATCGCATCGCCTTCTAAGCGCAAGCTAGAGACTGGCACAATATTTACCTCACCCCTAGCGTCAACTGTTCCAAGCGCCTTGCTGTCGGCTTGTAAGAGTAAAGTGCGACAAACATCTGGTAGTGGCATAGTGGTTTTGGTTTTAGTGGTTAATTTTTACTGCGGGTATGACTGTTCGGTGGTTGGTAGTTTTTTTGTTAATAAATTCGCCGCCATCTCTAAAATACCCACCAACCCAGACAGAGCGAGTATCAGCAGTGGGTAGACGGCGTACGGAGTCAACAGATAAATAAATATCACCACCGCCCCCAAGCCGATACTCAATTGCCATGGATTAAGGAGAATATCTAAAATGGTACGCCGGGGACCGTGGACAGGTATTTCTAGAGTGTAGGACCGCGCGGTCTTTTTTAGATCATAAAATTGTTCACGGAAAAACTTAGTAGCGGAATCTTGTCCCAAAAATCTTGCCAAGCGCCAAGTCGCCAACACTACGAGTGCCACATCAAAAATGGTAAGCTCCGCCACCGTAAGGCGTGCCTCAGTTTCCAAGATAATAGTGCCCATCACCACTAAAAATCCGAGAAAAATCAAAAGGACTAAGTTCCAAAAATATTGATCGGTAATCTTAAGCATACTCAATTCTGCCTACATCCGCAGACCCATTCCAATAATCATAATGAACAGCAAAACAGTGGTTACCACTGCCACAAAATTCATTACGAACTTGTAAAAATTTTTATTGAACATACGCAACTACAACCGCGTTGGATTTAGTATAGCACGCTGCCTAAGACTACCTAGGGTTCCCCTCTGGAACCTTCTCTCTGGAAAGCGTAAGCCAATTAAAAAGCTCGCTCCTTACGTGATTGGCAGAATTAAAATAAGACGGAAAAGGACTTTGGTCTAAGATTTTGTTTTCCTTGCGGACGACGGCGAGATAATCCGGCAGACTGGAATATTGATAAGACGCGGCAAAATCAAAAGATTTTGCCGCGTCTTTACTCCCCCGCTCTTTCCATTCTTTGTCAATCAGCTTTACCGGATTGAGATGGATGTAGGCATAGAGATATTTGAGATATTCATCACTGTCTAGATGTTGTGATTTGAACTTACCCTGGAAAAGTGCCCCAGACCGATCATAACGTCTATTAAAATACATCGAATAGCCAGTGGTTAATTTACTGAGATAACGACTAATTCCGCCTTCACTATTGGCAGTCAAGAGGATATGAAAATGATTTGGCATTAGGCAATAAGCTCCTATCGCTACCAAGGTTTCGCCGCGGTCAAAATCAAATATTGAACTATACACCTTTCGTACATCACGGATACTGACTGCAAAAGTAGAATTACAAATATATAACAATTCTAAAAAACGTTCATAATCAGCAGTGTCCAGATAAATAGTTCTTTTATCGGTGCCGCGATTATAAATATGAAAAAATTCTGTCGGCGCTAAAGGTACAGTTCGGATACTCATTGTCTAAGTATAACGCTCCCGCCAAAAAACCCGAGGCAAGACCTCGGGATATCCCGAGGTCTTGCCTCGGGTTTTT
>DBNX01000010.1:1421-8516 GCA_002299465.1 Patescibacteria group bacterium UBA661 | reverse complement strand
CTTCTAGTGCACAGTGGTTGAAATTTTCAAAAAGAAACACCCCAGCGCCAGATGGGGAAGTGGGGTGCTTCCGGGGCGGGGGTGCGTTAATGGTCAGTGGGTGAAGATGTCGAGCTTGTCTCTGACCACGCGTTCGATCAGTCCGATCCCGACCGCTTCCTCGGCCGACATCCAGTCATCGAAGCGTTGGTCGCCTCGATTGAGCAGATTTTGCACGAAATTGCGGCGCTCGGCATCTGTCGTCTGAGCCGTCCATTTGTTCGGTGTCAGTCGGCTCATATAAAGTCGCGCCACCATTTCCTCGGTCGCCTTCACATCACGGAGAAGTTGTTCAAGGTTCTCCGAGGTGGTCTGGTTAATGGGGATAGTAATTTCACTTCGTGTTCCAGAATGAATCAGGAAGCGAGAGTAGGGCGTCCCGACTCGTTCGTGGCAGTGCAACATTATGAACGTCGCGGCTGAGCCACATTCGCCGATGGCGATCCCCCGCACCGGTGCCGTCAGGATGGTGGTGATGAGATCACACAGCCGTAGGGCGGAATTCATACCACCACCACCGCTGTCGATGATGAGATTGATAGGGTTGTTCGACTGCATCTGCAGACTGAGGAGGTGCCGCCACACCGCACTGGTTGAGTCGTAGTCGATTTCTCCGCTTAAAATTACAGTGCGACGCCCCATCATTCCGTCGAAGATGTGGTCGCTGGGCTTGTCTTTTTTGGACATGGGAATCTCCTTAGTAGAGAGGACAGGGTTGAGAAGAACTGCCAGTACCTTTTAATTATAACATAATTATAATTTTTTGTCCATATATCAAAAAATGACGGGGGTTGACCAAAAGATTGCTAATTGTCTACACGGCATCTAAGTAGACTTTTCGGCTTTTGGTTTTGTTCGCAAATGAGGTAAAATCAAAATTATAGCCGATAACATCACAACTTTATTATGCTAATCGATACCAACCCGCAAAAAATAGATGAGTTACTACAGCGTTCGGTTCAAGATATATTGCCGGCGCGTGCGGAATTGCGTAGTAAATTATTATCCGGTGCACGCTTAAGGATTTATATCGGCACGGACGCTACGGGTACATCTTTGCATCTCGGACACGCTACAAATTATTTAATTTTGGAAAAGTTTCGACAGCTCGGTCACGAGGTTATTTTCTTGGTGGGGGATTTTACTTCGCGCATTGGCGATCCGACAGACAAGAGTGACTCCGCTCGAAAACAGTTGACGCGTGAGCAGGTTGTAGCCAACACCAAGACTTGGCTGGATCAGGTGAGACCAATTATTGATATTGATAATCCTGATAATCCAATCAAGATTTTGTTTAACCACGAGTGGCTAGCAGTCCTTACCTTTGAAGACATCATCAATCTCGCCTCTAACTTCACGGTGCAGCAGATGATTGAGCGAGATATGTTTAAGCAGCGTTTGGCTGATAACAAACCACTGTATCTCCATGAATTATTTTATCCGCTGCTGCAGGGCTATGATTCGGTGGCTATGGATGTTGACATTGAGTTGTGTGGCTCAGACCAGACTTTTAATGCGTTGGCCGGTAGGACCTTGCTCAAGAAACTAAAAAATAAGGACAAGTTTGTTTTTGTCACGACCCTGCTGGAAAATCCTAAGACCGGTGAAAAGATGATGTCTAAATCACAAGGGACGGGTGTATTTTTGGACACGGACGCAGAAACTATGTACGGAGCGGTGATGGCTCAGCCAGACGAAAATATTAAACAGCTATTTATTGATTGCACTAGATTACCGTTGTCGGAAATTGACGAGCTTCTACAAACTACTGTCAATCCGCGCGATACTAAGATGCGGTTGGCGTTAGAAATTACCAGTATGTATCACGGTAAAGAAAAGGCGGAGGCGGCCAAAGAGCAATTCGTAGAGACTTTTCAGCAGGGGGCAGTACCGGCAGACATCCTCGAACTCAGCGCTCCTTACACCGAGAATCTCATGGCCGCTGGCGTGGTTGCCTCTAAATCAGAATTGAGACGCTTGTTGGAAGCGGGTGGGGTAAGGGAAATCGTCTCGGGTGTTAAGTTGGAAGAGATTCCAACCGCGATAGATGAACCAATGGATTTGCGTTTTGGCAAGCGGCGGTTTGTTAGATTGTTGCCGTAAGTGAGTTTGTCCGCGGTTTAATTCAGAGGAAAATAGCTAAGCACAGAGTGGTCTCGTAAAATTTTATTTTTTTGCTATCATTCGTCCTTGTATGCTTACTTACATTCTGTTTGTCGTTGGTTTTATTTTACTTATTAAAAGTGCCGGTTGGTTGGTGTCGGGTGCGTCGTCATTAGCAAAACGGTTGGGAGTATCGGTGTTGGTTATTGGTCTCACGATTGTGGCTTTTGGTACATCAACACCAGAGTTAGTTGTTAACTTGTTGGCTAGCTGGCAAGGGAACACTGATTTGGCTATTGCCAATGTGATCGGTAGCAACATTGCAAACATCTTGCTTATTCTCGGTATTTCAGCGTGTATTTATCCGTTGGCTGTACAGCGCGGTACGGTTTGGAAAGAGATACCATTTGCATTGTTGGCGGTGGTGTTGGTCTTGATTTTGGCTAACGATGTCATCCTCGATGGGGCTGCTACTTCCGCCATCTCGATGATTGACGGTTTGGTCCTGCTTTCCTTCTTTGCCATTTTTATGTACTACATATTTGGTATCTCCAAACAGTCAGTCAACCCAGAAGAGTCCGGAGAAGAAATTAAACAAATGTCGATGTTTGCCTCTGTGGCTTTAATCATCGGCGGTATTGCTGGATTAGTAATTGGTGGTAAGTGGATTGTCGATGGAGCGATTGCGCTGGCAGAAGGTTTTGGGGTCAGTGAGGCCCTTATCGGATTGACGATTGTGGCGGTCGGTACATCTCTACCAGAATTAGCTACTTCAGCCGTGGCGGCTTACCGCAAGAACGTCGATATTGCTGTTGGTAACATCGTCGGGTCAAATATCTTTAACGTCTTTTGGATTCTCGGTCTCTCGGCGACAATTAGTCCACTACCAGTTAATGAAGCTCTCAATTTTGATATGTGGGTGGCGGTCGGGGTAACTTTGCTACTCTTCTCTGCGCTCTTTTTGGGTAAGCGTAATATTTTGGAACGTTGGCAGGGAGCGGCGATGGTTTTGCTTTACGTGGCTTACATTGTCTTCTTAGTTATCCGCGGTTAGGCAACAGACAGCGGCTGTGACTTGTCGTATAATCGACTTGTCATATGAAAACAAAAATTAACGCTGCTTACAAAAAAGCTTTCAAGGATGCCGATATTCGGGGAATTTATCCGACAGAAATTGATGAGGAGGTAACTTATCTCGTAGCGCGGTCTTTTGTAGATGAATACCAGTGCCGAGAAGTGGTGGTGGGACGTGATATGCGTTTATCTACCCCAGCTTTATTTACTGCTTTTTGTAAAGGGGTTACCGATGCGGGGGCTAACGTGCTTGATATTGGTCTTGTGCATACGCCGCTTATGTATTACGTTTCGGGTTCAAAACAATTGCCCGGAGTGATGATTACGGCCTCGCATAGCCCGAAGGATCACAATGGTTTGAAGTTGGTATTACCAGGAGCCGTACCGCTCACCGAAGCGCATGGTTTGGGTAAAATCCGCCGGCGCCTAGAGCGAGGCAAGTTTAACGAGCCGGCCAAGCCAGGAAAAGTTCGCTCAAAAGATTTCGGGGCGGAATACCAACGCTTTGTGTTGCGGGGGATTAAGGTTAATAAATTCGCCGGTATGAAAATTGCCGCTGATTGTGGTAACGGAATGGCGAGTGTAATGTTGCCACTGCTAGCAGAAAAATTACCAGTCACCTTTACCACGCTCTTTACCGAATTAGACGGACGTTTTCCCAATCGAGGATCGGATCCGACTCTACGCAAGAATCAAAAACACATTACAAAATTATTAAAGGAGGAATCATTTGATTTAGGTTTTTCTTTTGACGGTGACGGTGACCGCACGGCGGTTTTCGATGAGAAAGGAAATTACATAAACAGCGCCGAAATCGGGGCTATGATTGCTGAATACTTACTGCGCAAAACACCAAAAGCTAAATTTGTTTATACCAATTTGACTAGTCGCGTTTACGAAGAATGCATTAAAGCCGCCGGTGGTGTACCAGTACCAGCGCGCGTTGGGCACGCTTTCATTAAAGAGGTGATGCGCAAGCGAGATGCGGTTTTTGGCTGTGAACATTCTGGACATTTTTACTTCAAAGATTTTTTCTACACGGACTCAATCGCCCTGACGGTTCTTTACGTGCTTGAGATTTACGAAGAAGCAAAGAAAAACGGTAAGACCTTTTCGCAACTAGTCGCTCCGTATCGGCAGTATGAGCAGACGGAAGATGTTATTGTGCCAGTCGCTGATCAGCCGAAAGCGCTTGCTGAGACTTACGAAAGGTTGTTACAAAAACAACCAAAGCGAGTTAAGCAATTTGACGGTTGGCATTTTGACTTTGGTGAAGTCTGGGGGACGGTAAAAATCAGCGTCACGGAACCAGCTCTTAAAATTATGTTTGAAGGCAACAAAAGAAAAGAAGCGCAAGCTTTACAGGATGAGGTGGTAGCTTTTGTGCGCACGCTTGCTTAGGACTCGGTCGCGTCGCCGGCAAAAAGTTTTTCTGGTTAAACTCCTAAAACGTGCTAGGATGTCGGCATCAATATGAGAGCTGACACCAAGAAGTCCAAGCGACCAGAGGTTGAGTTTATTTACGGCAAACACGCGGTAGCGGAAGCTTTGTCGTTCCGGCCAGATGTCATTAAACAAATCTACCTGGATCTTAATTTTGACGACAGCAAAATACTCCAGCAAATTAAACAAACGCAAATTCCTAGTCAGCCCCTTAATCTAAAAAATCCACCGCGTGGTATTTCCGCCAACGCCCCCCACCAAGGGATTGTGGCTGGAATAAGCCCCGAACGTCTGTTGGTGCCGTACAAGACTTTTTGTTCCAAGCTAGAAGTCACGCCGGCTACTGCCGTCTTGCTTTTAGGAGAAGTGCAAGATCCTCATAATGTGGGGGCAGTCATTCGTTCGGCGGCGGCTTTTGGTTTGGCGGGGGTGCTTATACCGCCACACAATCAGGCGCCAGTAACGGGTACCGTTATTAAAGTTTCGGCGGGGATGGCTTTTCGTCTTCCTTTGGTAACCATCAGTAATGTTAATGCCACGGCTCGCGACCTGAAAGAGCGTGGTTTTTGGATTTATGGCTTAGCGGGGGATGGTGTAGTAAAAACTACCACTGAGCAGTTTACAAAACCCACTGCCTTTATTCTAGGCAATGAAGGTTCTGGATTACGGCAAAAAACCAGAGAAGTCTGTGATGATATAATTTCCATTCCGATTCACCCGCGTTGTGAGTCACTAAATGCGGCGGCGGCAACAGCGGTGGTGCTGGCTGCCTGGAGCGCACAACATCCCACAGCGCTGTCTGCATAAAACACACAGCTATGTTAAAATAGCTCATCCTTACGAGCTCATACAGTAGCGAGTACGTGGTTGTTTATTTTGATTTAATTCATAACTATGCAAGAAAAAAACGAAACCGTGACCGAGGTAAATGAGACTGAGACGAGTGAGAGGGTAGTCAGAGAAACAGTCGAGGAAGAGCGAAAGGAGGTGGCTGTTTCAAAACAAGGTAACCTGGTTACTTATCTAGTCGTAGGTGCCTTGTTGTTTGTCATCACGCTGGCGCTAGTTTTCTTTATGGAACGCGAGGGGCGCATTGCAACGGGAATCTTTTCTGGAATAATTGCCAGTTGGGAGGAGAGAAAGCCAGTAGCGACTGTTAATGGTGTAGAAATTTTGCGGCGAGATTTTGATAGTAGTTTCAATCAGATGTTACAGATGTCGGCTGACCAGGGAGTGGATGTTACTGACCCGGAAGTAATTGAGCAACACCGAACGCAGGCGATGGAGACATTAATTAACGGTGAGTTGCTAAGACAAGCTGCTGTCGAGGCTGGTTATAGCGTAACCGAGGAAGAAATAACCACTCGTTACAATGAGATTAGAGATGGTATCGGTGGTGCGACTGAGCTAGCTACAAGAATGGCAGAGATTAATGTTACTGAGGAGACTTTGCGTCGTGATATAAAAAATGAAATTCTAATCCAGCGCTTGTTCGAAAGTCAGTTGCCATCAGCCGGTAAAGAGGTTACTGAGGCCGAGGTGCAAGCTTTGTATGACCAGATTGGTGGTGGTGCGGACGGCGTTCCACCACTGGCTGATGTCTACCAGCAGGTGGTGGATCAAATTAGGTTTAACCGACAACAAGCAGAAATCTATCCGTATTTAGAAACCTTACGTACGGAAGCAACGATCGAAATCTTGATTTAAAGATGGGGTTTAGGGTGTGGTTTTGGGGCGCCCGCTCAGTAATTTTTCAAAATTACTGAGCGGGCGCCTTTGCTAAATAAGCAAAAAACAACCCAACCAGTAACAAGCGGACAAAATCCCAGCAAAAAACTTGCACTTTTTTTAACTATCTGTATACTACTCAGCACTGTTCATCGGAGGTAAAAAGAAGTAGTGTTAACAACCCTGCTTTAAGTTCGGGTAAGTTCCGACGTCTCTCCGAAGGGAACATCGTAATTTGAAAACTTAATAAACATATTCTAGTGCCCAACACTAGATTATGACGTACATATTGTTAAATTGAACATCTGTCTAAAAAGCAGATTGTGAATTTACAGCTTAGTTTTTCTTTAAGAAATTTCTAGACGCAAAGTTCACAATAACGTTCATTTAAATTTAACGGTATGCATCAGCACTAAGATGAAAGTAATTTCAAATTCATTTGAACTTTCTTTTGTCTTATCCTTTAGGTAAATTGTGTGTTTGAGTGCGCAAAAAGTACATTGCGCAAATACTCGCACACGCAGATTCTAGAGAACTTTATGTTCTCGCAGAACCTGTCTTCAATTAGAGTTTGATCCTAGCTCAGGATGAACGCTGGCGGCGTGGATGAGGCATGCAAGTCGAATGGGTTCAGACCCATGGCAGACGAGGTAGGAACACGTAGGAACGACCCCGGAAGTCAGGGATAACCCATCGAAAGATGGGCTA
>DBNX01000010.1:0-1090 GCA_002299465.1 Patescibacteria group bacterium UBA661 | reverse complement strand
TAATACTTGATGGTCCGAGCACGTTCTTAGTATCGAAGCTTTCGCAAGTAAAGATTTATAAATTAATTTTAGATCTTGTGTAAGAGTTTAGATGTTGAGAACGTGCTCGGTAAAGATTTATCGCTCTTGGAACGGCCTGCGGGCTATCAGCNNTGGCAGACGAGGTAGTAACACGTGGGTACTCACCCTTTAGTCAGGAATAACCCATCGAAAGATGGGCTAATACTTGATGGTCCCAGCCCTCTGGACATTAATCTTTTTCGCACACCACTATGTATTACGTATATCTTCTCAAATCTGTGAAGAACAATTTCCTGTATATCGGAAGTACGGGAGATTTGAGGCGCAGAGTTGCGGAACACAATCGTAGTACACAGAAGGCGACAAAGCACAATGTCCCATTAGAACTCATTTATTATGAAGCTTACGCTTCAAAACGTGTTGCTCTCATTCGCGAAAAAGCGTTGAAGCACCACGGCGGCACAATTGCTGCACTCAAGCGCAGATTGTTCGCAGAAAAGAGTATGTAATGTCCAGAGGGCTGGGTAAAGATTTATCGCTAAAGGAGAGGCCTGCGGGGTATCAGCTAGATGGTAGGGTAATGGCCTACCATGGCTATGACGCCTAGGGGAGGTGAGAGCCTGACCCCCACCGATGGGACTGAGACACGGCCCATACACCTACGGGTGGCTGCAGTCGAGAATCTTCCGCAATGGGCGAAAGCCTGACGGAGCGACGTCGCGTGATTGATGAAGTCCTTCGGGACGTAAAGATCTTTTATGCGGGAAAAAGTTTATTGATGGTACCGCATGAATAAGGGGTTGCTAAACTCGTGCCAGCAGCAGCGGTAATACGAGTGCCCCGAGCGTTATCCGGATTCACTGGGCGTAAAGGGTGTGTAGGCCGCTCAATTAGTCTTCTGTTAAATCTTCAGGCTTAACCTGAAGCCAGCAGGGGAAACGGTTGGGCTTGAGAGTGTGAGGGGTGCGCGGAACTCATGGAGTAGGGGTGAAATCCGTTGATATCATGGGGAACACCGAAAGCGAAGGCAGCGCACTGGCACATTTCTGACGCTGAAACACGAAAGCGT
>DBNX01000012.1:1042-10662 GCA_002299465.1 Patescibacteria group bacterium UBA661 | reverse complement strand
CCCGAAACCGTAGACCGTGGTGAAAATCTTGCTGATTTACCATTACCACCCCTCACTGACGATTATGTACAAAGTCTTGGTCAGCCCGGACAGTTCCCAGACGTTGCCACCTTTAAGAAAAACGTTGCCGAGCATCTCTCCCTAGAAAAAAAGCAGTCGGTACGTAACGCGCACCGTGTGAAATTAACCGACGCTATCGTGGCCGATTGTTCGCTTGAGCTGCCCCAAATCTTGATTGATTCGGAAATAAGACAAATGTTCGCTCAGATGAACGAAGACCTCACCCGCACCAACTTAAAACTAGAAGATTACCTAAACCACATCAAAAAAACCGAAGCGGAATTAACAAAAGACTGGGAGCCAGCCGCCGCCAAGCGCGCCAAGCTGCAGCTAGTACTAAACGAGATTGCCAAAACTGAAAACATCACTCCCGACACTACCGAGCTAACCAAACAAGTTAAAGCGATTATGGATACTTACAAAGAAGCTGATCCGATGCGGGTTTACACCTACGTCGCTTCCCTTCTGACCAACGATGCCGTCTTACAAAAATTAGAAACGCTTTAGTTTTTTGTAGAGTGCGTACTGGCTCCCGTTTATCTGGTGTTACCCTAGGCAAACTGGCTAGACGCTCGACTTTCTGCTAACATACCGCCATATGTCACAAAAAGAATCCCTTAGTCCAAGTAGTTATTTAGTCCCGATGGTTATTGAAAAGACTCAAGGCGGAGAACGTGCTTTTGACATCTTTTCGCGTCTGCTAAAAGAAAGGATTATCTTTGTCACCGGTCCCGTTGAAGACTACATGGCGAATTTAATCGTGGCTCAGTTACTCTTTCTCGAGGCCGAAGACCCCAAGAAAGACGTTTTCCTCTACATCAATTCTCCTGGCGGTAGTGTTACGGCTGGTCTTTCCATTATCGACACCATGCACCACATCAAGCCTGATGTAGCAACTGTCTGTGTGGGGCTGGCCGCTTCGATGGGCTCCCTCATTCTCTCCCAAGGAGCCAAAGGCAAACGCTTTATTCTTCCCAACGCTGAGGTGATGATTCATCAGCCCAGTGGTGGTGCTTACGGTCAAGCGGCTGATATTGACATTACGGCTAAACACATCCTAAAGACCCGTGATCGATTAAACAAAATGCTCGCCAAGGCGACTGGTCAAAAGCTCGCAAAAATTGAACAAGATGTCGATCGGGACTTCTTTATGGATGCCGAGGAAGCCAAGACCTACGGGATTGTCGATAAGGTTTACAACGGCTAAGACTTTGGCTCATCCGACCGCAACCCACGAATTCCCCCAGAAAAGTTATAAAAATTTTGGTAAAACCGCTGGACTAGTCCAGCGGTTTTACAATCACCCGTCACTCTGGTATCTTGAATTGAGCTAATTTTGCAGATCTTAGTCGGATAATTAGCTTTATCATAAATTTAGAACCATATGCTGACCGCAACCATTCTCTTGGTTCTAGGGCTCGGCATTATTGCCGGGTACTACCTGCGGTACCTGCACGCCCTTTCGAAAAAACGATCCCTCGAGCTAGACATCAAAGAACGCACCATCGAAGCTGAAAAACAAGCAATAGCGATTATCGAGAGAGCCGAAGCCAAGGCCGCCACTCTAGAACAAGAAGCCAAAGTTGATATAAAAAATTCTGAGGAAAAGTTATCAGAGAAGGAACGACACTTACTAAAACGCGAGGAACTACTAGACAACCGCCAAATCGATCTTGATTCAAAGCGCGAGTTGCTCCAAGCAAAAGTAACTGAAATCAAAAATCTTAAAGCCCAGCTCGATGAGCGAAAACTCGAGATTGAAACCACCATGGAAACCGTGGCGGGTCTTTCGCGTGAGCAAGCTTATCAACAACTCATCACCAAGATTGAGGCGGAGCGCGCTGAGGATTTAAGAGCTCATATCGAAAAAGTCGAACGGGCTGGTAGTGAACTGTTTGAAGAACGTGCCCAAAATCTACTCTTGGCAGCCATTCACCGTGTCGGCAACAATATGCCGTCTAATGTTATGACTGCCCACGTAGAAATACCGAGCGATGATCTTAAGGGTAAAGTCATCGGCAAAGAAGGTAGAAACGTTCGAGCTTTTGAACGTGCCACGGGCGTAGATGTGCTGGTTGATGAAACTCCCGGCTATATTGTTCTCTCTTCGTTTGATCCGATTCGCCGTGAAATTGCCCGTGTCGCCATGGAAAATCTCCTTAAAGATGGACGCATCCAGCCCGCTAAAATTGAAGAGATGGTGGAACTAGCACGCAAGGAGGTGGCTACCACAGTCAGAAAAATGGGCGAAAAAGCCGCCTACGAAGCCAATGTTCCAAACCTGCACCCTGACCTAATTATGATTCTCGGTCGTCTTCATTTTCGTACCAGCTATGGTCAAAATGTGCTTTGGCACTCAGTGGAAATGGCACACCTGGCGGCTATCATTGCCGAAGAGGTGGGTGCTGACATAGCCGTAGCTAGAGCCGGCGCACTTCTTCACGACATCGGCAAAACCGTCAGTCACGAAGTGGCCGGTACTCACGTCGAGATTGGTATTCGTATTCTCGAGAAATATGGTGTTGACCATAAGGTAATTTTGGCGATGCGCGCTCACCATGAGGAATACCCCTACGAAACACCCGAATCAATCATTGTCCAAGTAGCCGATGCTATCTCCGGTGGTCGTCCGGGAGCACGGCGTGATTCCATTGAAAATTATGTTAGGCGTCTTTCTGACTTGGAAGCAATTGCTACCTCTCTCACCGGTGTTGAAAAAGCTTTTGCGATTGCGGCCGGTCGCGAGATTCGAATTCTCGTCAATCCAGAACAGCTCACAGACTTTGAAACCCACACCTTAGCCCGAACGATTGCCGCCTCGATTGAAGCAAAATTGCGTTACCCTGGTGAGATAAAGGTACATGTCATTCGCGAGACCCGCGTCGTGAGCTACGCCCGCTAATAAAAAGTGCTTAATGTCATTTATAGTTACAACACACTAATTATAAAAATAAAGACGTGGCAGTATAAAGACGTTGCTATATAATACTCCTAAGCCCACACAGTCGGCGCCGTGTCTGAGTACAACACTCACCACATTAAAAATTATTTAATCACGAAAACTTAACTCTCACATTCTATGAATAAAGCAGATATCATCAGCCAAGTACACGAAGTTCTCGGCTCAACTAAAGCCGAAGCGGAAAGAGCGGTCGATACCGTGTTTAACAGCATTGAGTCCGCTATGAAAGACGGTCAATCAGTTTCTGTTGCTGGCTTTGGTATTTTTGAAGCTAAACTCCGCGCTAAGCGGGAGGCTCGTAATCCACGTACTGGTGAAACCGTTACTGTTCCAGCAATGCGTGTGCCAAAATTCCGCGCCGCTAAGTCGCTTAAAGAAGCGGTTAAGTAATCTGTTGCTCTAAACCAAAAACAAACGAGCCGCGCCTTAGGCGCGGCTCGTTTGTTTTATCACACTCAACAGTAGTTTATTTTTTCAACCACTGATATAATTACGGATGTAGCGGAGGTAATACGCTATGTGGAAATACAAGGAGTATTATCCGCTATTTCCCACCACAATTGTAAAAGTCCCTTCAGCCGGGGACTTTTACTTTTTATAGATATTGTTAGTCAGTCCAGAAGGCAGATCGGCTGGGGACAGAGTTGGACGATAAATGTTTTTGCTACTTTAACAGTTCTTACCTTGGTTATTCTGTGCGGGCGGGGGTAATCGAAACCCCGACTACTGCTTGGAAGGCAGTCATTTTACCACTAAACCACGCCCGCAAGTCATTTATTGACGTCCGTCATTCTATCACCAATAAACCTAAAACTCCAGACTAAACTTGCTATACTTAGCCTATGCAATTTTTAACAGATATCGTTGTGGCTGTAGTCGTCGCCTATTTTTCGCTCACCAGCACTTGGGCTGACTATATCCTGACTCTTATCACGCCGCCAGACGATTCTATAGCTGTGGTAGAAGACAGTCTCCCCGCGGTCGCCTACACCAAGCCGACCGAATTGCCCTCTCGTCACGCTGGTATGTCGCTACCGGATATTCTTCTCCGCAGCCTCCCCTACCAACAAGCCTCTCTCCTTAGCGCTGGGGTGGCGAGCAGCTACACTACCGACCCCTTAGCCGCGATTGTTAATATATTCTGCACCTTCACTACCCCCGAACACATTCGCACTACCACCGGTACTGGCTTTTTTGTTCACAGTGATGGCGTAATCCTCACCAACGCACACGTAGCTCAATATCTGCTCCTGGAAGAATCCACTCTACTCGGAGAAGCTGATTGCCAAATCCGCCAAGGCAATCCAGCCGAAGCCAAGTACCGTGCCGAGTTACTTTACCTGTCACCAGCGTGGGTGCAGGCCAACGCGGCGGTTATTGACGCGGCGGTACCAACTGGTACTGGCGAGCGTGATTACGCCTTACTCTACGTCGCCTCCTCTCTTACCAACGAACCTCTCCCTGCTCGCTTCCCCGCCCTCGCCCTCGCCACCAATCCCTTACCAATTGACAGCCGGGACGACACCGTCATTGCTGCTGGTTACCCAGCCACCGGACTCCTAGCGGGCGGGCGGACAACACCCCTCATACCCAAACAAGCCAGCACCACCATTTCAAAACTCTACACTTTCGGCTCTAATTACGCTGACGTATTTTCTATCACCGGCAGTTTAGTTGGTGCAGAAGGTTCCTCAGGTGGTCCCATCCTAAGAAGTGACGGTACGGTAATCGGTATGATTGTCACCAAAGGTGATGACGCTACTGACGGCCCCGGCAGTCTACGCGCTATCACTATTTCGCACATCGATCGCACTATCACTGAGGAAACTGGTTTTTCTCTCACTAGAAAAATTTCTGGCAATTTATCAAGACGATCCCAAGTGTTTCGAGAAACCCTTGCTCCCTTCCTACTCACACTACTAACACTTGAGTTAAACAACTAACTAAGCAAGCCTAAACAAAAGCATGCTATAATTCAGAAAACTGAAAGACTAATCCAATACACAAGCTATGGACAACTGCCACCAACTAAGAAACGAGTATGCGGAACTGTCCGCTTCGCTACGGCGATATATCGTCAGTAAGAACCTCTTTCGTGGGCTTAATTAAAAACCACGGTTTTCAAACTTTTACAGAAACAATAGTTACCCACCGTAACGAGGACGGAATAATATTTTAGAATTTTTTATTGTCCTGACACCACCCATAAATCACACAGCACTTGCGCCGAGGTGCTGTGTCTGCATTGGTTGTTTTTATTAAATTGTCGGCTCGGTGACAATTGGCGGGTTGGTGTCACTCACCAAATCAGCTGGGGTGGTGGTTGGAGTGGTGTCATTATTATCGGGGGTTTCTTTTTCGATATCAGAGACAGCGTCGGTTGTCGTGGGAGCGCTTGGCAAAGTCTCAACCGGACTGTCCGGATTGACCACCTCTACTGTCTCCTGAGCTTTGTTTGGATTAAGACCCAGTGCTACCACCACGTCAGTAACAAGCACTAGCGCATAACTGACCTGTTGCTCTACTGACGGCAATTCTTCTTCTGTAAAAGCGGTGTTGGCTAATGAGGTAGAAGCAATGGTCTTCCCTTCCGCAAGCGCTGGCAACAATTTTTCTAACAAGGAAGCCTCAACCGTAGTAGTGGCCATCTCTGCTTCCGCCAGCTCAACTAAACGCATTATTTCTGAAGCTGTTGTCTGCACAGCTTTGTTTCTCTCCTCTGCGGTACGTGCTACCGGCACAATCTCCTCTACCGTTAGCGTACGACGCACATCAATATTGGTCATAAACACAATCAGCCTTTGTGTCCGTTGCAAAACCGACACCAATTCCGCCCGTGCTACCAGCTCATCTTCACTAGCTTTACTCATCGCTACCGCCACTGATCTGTCAATATCTTCGAGACGACGTTTTATATCCGCCTGTTCTTCAGTGGTAATAATCTCATTAATGGTCAACAGTAGCTCGTGTGCTCGCATTGAATCTTGTTCCACGCGAGCCATTAGCCGATCGTAAGCTGGCAAAGTCGCCGCTTCAGTCGCGTCCTCACTAGCGATGCTCAATCCACTTAGCGCTATTTTAATAGGCGAGGCGACAGCAGCTTCAGCAGCGGCTCCGCCCGTCGCCTGTTGCAACGCCGTGACCTGCATTTCGACTACAGTATTAAATTGTAAAGCCGCTAAGACAGCCCCGTCTTTATCCGTCTGCTTAAGTAGCGCAATCTCTTTGCGAGCATTTTCACTGTGAGTTAAGACTGCCGCTGCCACCTCAGCTTCAACTTTTTCGGTCAATTCCCCCTTATCAGCCAACACGCGCGCCTCGGCAATGCGACGATTGAGTCGCTCGGTTTCCCAAACTATTTTTTCATACGGCGTAAAAGCTAATGTACTACGCAACTCTTCATTAAAACCAACCTTGACGGCATACAACATATCCCCCGGCACTGTTCGTTCCGCCAACATAACTAAGGTGAAAAAGAAAACTCCAAATACCGCCCCTGACCACGGCAAAACCTTCCAAAAATTAATTTTTTTAAGCTCTAGCCGAGTAGACACAACTTCCCTTGCCGCCGATTTATCTAAGAGCTTCACCGCCCGCGGGTGATACTCCATGTAGGCGACAATTCGCTCACGCAAATCACGCCTCTCTTGCGTACTGAGGCGAATGGTGTCGGCTTTTTTCTTTAGTTGTTCGCTAAAACGTTTCATCGGTATTTTAATTGTTAGGTTTGGACAAAATATTTTTTTTCTCAGCCGCCACTCTTTCGCCTTGACTCAGAGAGCGGTTTTCCAGCTTTTGGCGTAAAAGCTTGAGCCCGCGGTGGAGTCTGACTGAAACCACATTCTCAGACTCTTCAATCAATTCACTAATTTCACGCGGACCAAGACCATCAACAAAACGGAAAATAATGACCTCTCGGTATTCATCTGGCACCTCGCTCAGTAGGTCAAACGCTCGCCGACCATCAATAGTAGCTGCCAGCGCCTCCATCGTGCTTTCTGCCAAATCAGGAATCGAACCCTCATCGACACCCTCTTCCTCCAACAGGGCGTCTAGTGACAGGACTTTACGCTTCCGGTATTCGTCGACAATAAGATTATTGAGGACCTTATATAAAAAAGAACGATACGAATCAACACGATGACCATTTCGAACATACGTCCAAACTTTAGCAAAAGTATCGTGTACTAAGTCAATGGCTCGTTCTCGGTCACTTATTCGGATACTAGCATGCCGAAACAGCGAGTCGCTGTACTCTTCGAAAGCCTCCAAAAACCTCTCCTCTGGGCTCTCCATACCTTGAGTTGTATCATGACTCCGCATGTAGAACCATTATATACTTAGACGCTGTAATTACCGAATTCTTACCAGAAACCCCTAGAGTCCTTTGATTGCTTCAATCAATTCCGGCAATTGTGCGGTTAAAAAATGGTTCTTGTCGACAAAAATACGCTGTTTGGCTGACGGGAGGCATCGTGAATACCAATCCGCCTCGCTTACTGGCACAATCGGGTCGTCGGTTGAGTGCCAGACTGCGATGTGCGGAACCTCTTTTTCTAACCTTGAAAGATTTTCTTTTTGTGGCTTAAAAGACAAACAATCATTCCCTTTACTGTCCACAGCAACAAATTCCCCGCCCGGAGCCGCCAAAAGAAACAATGCCCGCACCGACCGCAAGGCTGGCTCTTCCGAAAGATATTTAGCCAAAAACATCCCCCCCAGCGACCAGCCGACTAAAATCACCCCATCTTCAGACAGCTCTAAATAACGACTAAACCACATCCGCCATTCTTCATAGCGAGCATTTTGTTTATTGGGAAAACTCGGCATACATACAGCAAAATCTTCACCCAAAGCACCCCTCAGGGTATCCGGCCAAAGACCGGGCGAGACCTCAAAACCAGACCGCAGCGGAACTGTCTTTAAATGCCGCAAAAAATCTTCCGGGGTAGTAAAAGAATCCCCACCGTGAACATAAATAATTTGTCTTTTCATAACTAAAACCACTGATTTTTACGAAAGACCCAAACCAAACTAATCAGCAATGTCACATTTAGAAACACAATGAAGAAAAAGGCGTAAGCGTTTTCCTGAAAAGGCAACGGTACGTTCATTCCATACAGTGACGTAATTACTAGCGGTACCGTGAGGATGATGGTTAATCCCGTCAGAATTCTAAGTGTGTTATTGAGGCGGCTGGTCATTATAGACTCACTAGCACCGCGAATATTTTGAATGGTTTTAAGCACCGAACGAGCCGATTGCACCACCTGACCATTGGCAATGACCAAGTCTTCCATTTCCTCAATATCATCAGCAAATAGTTGCATATGATTACCGCGTGGCACCTGTTGCAACCAAGCGTTAGTGGGAATAAGTGCGTCAACAATACTGTTTAGGATACTTTCATAGCCCACCAGCCGCTCAATCTCGCGCGGACCAATAGTCTGCAAGTGAGCGCGGTCTTTATGTACCGCCTTACGCAAACGCAACAACTCTCGATCAAATGACGCTGTTAGAATATTCATTATCTCGATAAAAAACTTGGCTTTTTGTGTCGTATAAACCGAAACTTCTCCGTTAATAATTTTCTTAAATTGTGGCACTTCGCGCACGGCTATGGTTATGACAAAACTTTCTCCTACAATAATAAGCAGCGGGGCGGTAGCGTTATCTTGCACCTGATCGCGCAGTGGGTAGCGTGTAAAAAAATACGTCCCACCCTGCGAGCGTTCCATACGCGGCACTTCGTAGTAGTCAGTAGCATCACGAACAATATCCTCATCTAAGGAAAAAGTCTGGACCAAAGAGGTAATTTCTTCTTCGATGGGCTCAACCACATGCACCCACACTCCAGTGCGGGCTTCTGGCATCACCTTAATCACATCATCTTTGATTGTCCTGAAATAATAAGTAATCATCGCGACCTATTGTGCCTCAATAAAGGTAATTTACAAAATTATAAATGTAGACTACGAGTAAAATCTCTTGTTCAGCTGCTGACCTTGCAATTTATATAAAAATGTGTTACAATTTAAAGGTTATCCTCAAAAAAGGGGTTAGACATGACGCCGAATTATCTGCAAAAGCAGCGTGAGTTGCTTTTGCGTCGCCGCAAAAGCAAACAAAAGATCTTGGCGAGTGGCGGGCAACAAGCCCTGTCTCACTCCCACCAAGACTTGGTCCGCATTGATTTTGCCCTCAGACGTATCGAGGACAATCAATACGGATTGTGTTGTCTTTGCGGTTGCACCATCGACACGAGACGTCTCGCGATCATTCCTGAGACACCCCTTTGTGTCGAGTGCGCAAAGGCAAATCATCAATGAAAGGATTCAACCGCCCACAGTTCAACTAGTGGGCGGTCATTTTATTCACCGGAACATAGTGGCGGACAATGAAATTAATTTTATTATCTTCCAGTAAATCCCTCTGTTCCTCGGTTAAAAGTTTTTCCGGAAAGACTCTAACCGGAAATCGCAGTGACACCATTTTAACACTCTCTTTGTGTATCTCACCTCTACCAGCCAAGGAAACCAGTGCGGTTTGTGGCTTAGTTTGCTGCAAGAAAGCATTGTTTTCCATAACCAAAGTCTTT
>DBNX01000012.1:0-712 GCA_002299465.1 Patescibacteria group bacterium UBA661 | reverse complement strand
TTATATTTTCATTTGAAAAAGTGATGACTGCCTTCACTACCCCGCCCACGTCCTTGCCAGAAAAACCCTCTTGCATAGCCGTCTTAAAACCCTGCCCCGAAGCCATTATACACATATTTGCGTGGCTATTTGGATTGGTAATATTTATTGGTGTGCTAGATTCAAGCAACTGTGTGATCTTAGTGAAAGATTCGCTTCGACAAAATAAATCATTTCTGCTAAGAATTTCTGCCACAGCAGTACCCTCAGCTAGACTAAAACCCGCATCTTGCAGCAATAACTCAATATCTTGAAACACCTGCTCAGTAAACTCAGCTGATTCATTATGGGCAAGCCAGGCGATTCTTTCATTTAAGACCCTCTCTCGTGAATTTGTTGGTTGGCTATTATTAGACGGTAAATCTTCTTTCATAATTTCTAATGATTGCTAGATAATTATATATTACCAACTGTAGAATATCTCGCCTTTTTTGCGAAATGGTGTTATTATCCAAGACACAAAACTTAATCGGGGTGTAGCATAATGGTAGTGTACGCGGTTTGGGACCGTGAGGTCCGGGTTCGATTCCCGGCTCCCCGACCAGCTTGAAGTGGTTTTGTGGTTTATTTGCATCATCTGGCGAATGCCGGGGGTTTACTTCTGCAATATAATTTTGCCAGTAATGATTTCGGTGGATTTAGCTAAAAGTTAAGGCTCTAGACTAGCTTAGCT
>DBNX01000007.1 GCA_002299465.1 Patescibacteria group bacterium UBA661 | reverse complement strand
CAGTCGTGGTGGCGGCTGGGGTTGGAGTAGTCGGGGCGGGAGTCGTGACAGTGGTGGTGGCTACTACCGGGGTAGTGGGTGGTGGTGTTTCAACGATGGTTTCGTTAACTACGGTTTCAGTTACTGGTGGAGTTTCTGTGAGGGTCTCAACTAAAGCTAGGGACTCATTAAGTAAGGTAAAAGTAGTAGCCGCCTGCAAAGCTGGAGTGTCGCTGTTTGGTCGGTAGAAAGCGATTTTATAAGGCACATCTAAGAAACGAGTTTCACTAGCGCGGGGGGTGATGGTAAGGGTGGTGCTAGTGCCGAGATTGTATTTCTCACCACAAGTCAGGCTAGTAAAATCATTAGTGTCAGTTGCTAAATCAATAGTGACACCCGGTACACAGGTGTAAGAAAACACAAAATTACCAGTGATGTTGGGTAGCTCCCAAGAAACAGTAAGTGGTTCGTTCAGATTTATAACAGACTCGTTTTTAGCCAGGACTAAGTCGCGACTGACTAAGGGATTGTAATTGTAAACACTGCTAGCGAGTGAGGCGAGGGAGGTGAGGGCGTTCGGTAGCACTTGAACAACTTGCACTGCCAACCAAGCGCTTAAAATAATAACACCAAGCAAACCCAAGACCCCTAGTCCCTTGATGACACTCTGCTTTTTTTCGGGTGTTACAGCTGGCTCCTTGTCCATAAAGTTAGTTTATTTTAGTTAACAAATAATATCAACTTTACCACCAAATAGAATTTTGTCAACACATGCACCTGCTCGGTAGCTTACCGCGTATCTAGAGGGTAACTTTGCGTAATTTTGCACTAAATTTACAGAGGTTTAACAACGGGGGACAGGCATACGTTCAAACATTGACTTTCTTGTAAACTATGCTATTATGAAAAGATATGGAGGTGAAAACTTTTAGTGATTTGGTGGACGCGCTGTGGGCGCGCAAGGTAGCTTTCTTGGTTACTTTTTTTGTGGTGTTTCTGATTTCTTACAGCTTACTAACCTGGCTTGATTTTTTGCCGGAACCAATAGAAGAAAATCAACCTGCTAGTGTAATTGAGGCGGAATCAGCTCAACCAGAGATGTCGGCGACTTCAACAGCAGAAGAGACGGTTACTACACCTGTTGCGGCGGCGGTAATTCCAACACCACTAAAACCAGATACAATTATAATTGATCGTTTAGAGCGTACGGTAGCGGTCTTGAACCCAACCTCAAGAACCATCCCGGATTTAGACGCAGCTTTGCTTTACGGGGTGGTGCGACACCCAGACTCAGCCACTATGGAGCGGACTGGTACGGTGTTCATCTTAGGTCACTCTAGTCACTTGCCGACGGTTCTTAATCCTAATTTTCAGGCTTTTAATGGTATTCAAAATCTGCAATTTGGAGATACTATTCGCCTCAGATCGGGCGAGATTGAATACGTTTACCGTGTCGATAAAGTGTACCGCGCCCGAGCCCAAGAAGTCACTGTGCCGATTGCGGGTGATACTCAGCGCTTAGTACTCGCTACCTGTAATAGCTTTGGTTCGGTGGATGACCGCTTTATTGTTGAGGCTTCGCTACAAGAGGAGCGAGTGGTGTCTCCGCCGTTATTGACAAATCGGTAAAATCAATATATCGTTTGGTAACGTCTTGGCTCTTTTTTGTGCCACCACAAACTAAATTGCTTCCGTGTGGCGCTAGTGTTCTTCTTAGATTTTATAATCTGTGGTGTTCGTGACTTTGATTACTCTTGCGTACAAGGGTGTAGGTGGGAGTAAAAAAATTATGAACAACAAATTTATTTATTTTATGCAATCTAAATTTTTAAAGAAAACTGTACTGATGTCACTAGTT
Source organism: Patescibacteria group bacterium UBA661 (assembly GCA_002299465.1). GTDB lineage: Bacteria > Patescibacteriota > Minisyncoccia > Phycocordibacterales > UBA918 > OLB19. The sequence goes on along the minus strand of DBNX01000007.1, from coordinate 13,184 downwards.
GGACTAGTGGCTTATTTTGGAATGTTTGTGGGTTCTTACACCAGCCCCACTCCGACTATAGTCTCAGCAATGGTGCCCGACTTAGCGTCGGTGGTACCGGTGTTGCGTACTTGTGATGTGACGGCGAGCGCGGTGCAAGTAACAGCGGGAGCGAGCGTGACTATTTCTTGGACAACACAAGGTTTTGACCGAGTGACCTTAAACGGACAAACTTTAAGTGCACTAAATGGCTCACAAACTTTCACCAATATTCAAAGAGATACCACCTACACCCTAGTCGCCACGACGGCTGATGGTTCTAGTAACTGTGTAGTAGCAGTGGTTGTTTACTGTATAGTACCGCCTCCGCCACCGCCACCATTACCAACCTGTACGCTTACCCCAGCGGCGACGACCATCTTACGAGGTGGATCGGTTAATTTGTCGTGGACGACACAAAATGCTAGTTCGGCAACCTTAACTAGATTTGGTGCGGTCGCCCTTTCGGGTAGCGAAAATACCGGAACTCTTAATTCGTCAGTTACTTATATTCTAACGGCTGTTGGGGCGGGTGGTAAAAGTGTTGAGTGTCGTTCAGTCATCACTGTAAACGAACCGCCAACACCAGAAGTCTGCGAGTTATCACTTACGAAGACTGTTTCAGCGACAACGGCTCGACCGGGAGACGTCCTCACTTACACTATTACCATCAGGAACATTGGAACCGGTAATTGTAGCGGTAGCGGGGTGAGAATTGTCGATGTGTTAGACCCGAATTTGACTTATCTAACAGCGACGCAATCAAGTAATATTTTGCCTGGTTATATTGATACCCCACTTTACCAACCGAGCACTCGAACCATCACTTGGAACGGGGATGTCCTAACCCCGAGAGAGGAGGGGACAATGACCTTCACGGCTAGGGCTAATGATTTTACTTGTGGCACTAGTCGCGTTATCAGAAACGTAGCGCGAGCTACGGCTGTAGAATTGGGTACGGCTTGGGTCTCTAGTAATGAAGTGCAAACACAAGTGACGGCTCCAGCTTGTCCGCTTCCACCACCAACTTGTACCCTTACACCAGCGAGCCGTTCTATCAACAGTGGCGAGACGGTGACTTTTAATTGGTCAACAACAAACGCTAGCACTACTAGTTTAACTGACTTTGGCGTGGTTTCTGCGAGTGGTACGCGCACCACAGCGCCCCTTACCAGCAGTCGAAATTTCACACTTTCTGTACTAGGCCTAAACGGTACGACTGTCACTTGCCAAGCAAACATTACAGTTATTGACACACCACCAGCACCAATTTGTAGGGCATTTTCGGCTACTCCGAGTTCGGTGGTGCGCGGGGCAACCTCAACTCTCAGTTGGTCAACAGCGCACGCTAATCGAGTCGTGATTGATAACGGCATCGGCGAAGTAACAGCTACTGGTACACTTACGGTGTCTCCACTCGCGACTACGGTTTACACACTCCGGGCTTTTGGTGCTAGTGGTACTAGCGAAGCAGTCTGCCAAACCACAGTAGTAGTTACCGAACCGCCAGCAGTAGCGATGCCAGTTTGTGACACCTTTACGGCTACCCCGAGTTCTCTCACTGGCAGTGGTACTACGACTCTGGCTTGGACAACTCGTAACGGAATCAGCGCCTCGATTGCGCCGGTCGTGGGAGCGGTGGCTTTAAATGGTACGGTGGCTGTAAATATTTCAACCACGACTACCTTCACACTAAATGTTCTCGGCCGGGAAAATCGTTCCGCTAGTTGTACGGTCACGGTGCCAGTAGCTGTTGTTCCACCACCAGCACCGTTGTCCTGTGCCGCTAACGTGTCATTGGCTTTTAGTCCAGCTAGTATTACTCGTGGTGATAATTCAGTTTTGACTTGGAACACTACGGGTGTTGACACGGTGCGTTTTGATCAAGGTCTAACCGCGACTACACTAAGTGGTTCGGTTACCGTCTCACCCTCTAATTCAACTACCTACACGCTCACCGCTACGCGTGGGCGAGAGACAGTTAGCTGCCCAATCGCTTTGACAGTTACTACTGGTGGGGGCGGGGGAGGTGGTGGCGGTGGCGGTTCACCGACTTGTGAATTAGCGGTAACCAAAAATCGAATTAAAAGTGGCGAGACAGTAACCTTGCGCTGGGATAGTAATCGAGCCAATAGTCTCGTCCTTAGAGATTCACACAACGAGACATTAATGACCACTGCTGGTAAATCAGCCAGAGAAAGAGATGAGTTGCGAGAGGGCTCACTCCGTGTCAGTCCGACCAGAGATACCACTTACACCTTAACAGTTTCGCGTGGTTCAGCGGATCGAGTTTGTCGAGTGAGAGTTGATGTTGAAGATATTGTCGTGACTGAAGTCCGTGATCAACAGCCGTTAGTTACTGGCATTGCTTTGACCGCTGTACCGCACACTGGTTTTGCGGCTGGTCCGACTCTTACCTTCGCCTTTTATGCACTACTGATCGCTTGGGCACTTTACATCGCTTACTTGCTAGTCATCAGACGAGATATGATTGGGGGAGTGGCTCTAGCTACAGTTGATAATTCAATAACACCAGCGCCAGTTGCGTTTGGGGCACCCGAGACGATTCGACCAGATGTATTTGTGGCTTCGGTGCGGGCGCCGGCAGTACCGCCGCTCACTCATGCTCCAGTTAATCTACCAGTAGCTCCAGTGGTTGGTTATGAAAAAAGCGATGAAGTAGTGACAGTCGAATCAGGTCAAGTTGACAATCTGTCGGTTGACGAAATGGTGACGGCCTTGGAGAATCACGCTCACGCGAAAAAGGCGTTGCTGTCGAGTGATGCGATTCGCCACTTACTGGGTTCAGTAACAAATCTGGAGGATGGAATTGAAGTTCTCAACGAGGTAATCTTGGAGGCTAAGACAAAATATCCGACAGAAGATGGTTGGGTGATTGTTAACGAGAAGCGAATGCGTGAATTGTGTCTCGTTTGTCAAGCCAAACCAGCTCCATCAAGTGCCGCTCCATTTATACCAACCGTTGTACCAGAAGGAGCCGGTTCGTTGGCAGAGGCGATTGTGACGGGTAATGTGCTGGCGGCTTACGAGTTGATTGGTCATCGTCCGATGTTTGCTCTAGCGGACGCGGCGGCTGACTTTGATGCGGTTTACCGCGCGCGTAAGACTGGTGTAGCGGCTGGCTCAGAACTCCTACAAGCGGAAGTCGCTAAACTCACTGATGAGCAGATACTAAAAATAATTGAGGCCCTAACCGGAGCGCTTGATGGTGTCTACACCAACGAAGCCGCGGCGGTAAAAATCGCCATTATGAAAGCGATTAAAGTGGTTGCTTAAATCAAATAAGCACTTAGACGAAGCACGGAAAAAGCCCCCGCGGGGGCTTTTTCCGTGCCTCACTCACAACACTAACTCACTCCACCATCAGTATCCTTAGAAAGTAATTTAGCACGTTCGATAGTAACCGAAGGACTATCATTGCGAAGAGAAAGACGACCCTTGATAGCTACACAGTTACCAGTTACTAGTACAGAACGAAGCGTGGTGTAAGTATCTGGAAAGGCGACTATTTCAATCTGCTCACGTTTATCGGCCAATAATAAAATTGCCATTTTATCCCCCTTCTTGGTTAGATGTTCACGAACGCTAATTATCATCCCGGCAGTTACTACCGGGATGCCGGGACGAGTGTCGGCGCGAACGGTGGCAATTGAGGGACGCTGGCTTAGCTCCTTCGTGTACGCATTGAGGGGGTGACCAGATACATACACACCCAGCAATTCTTTTTCCCAAGCCAAGATGGTGTCAGTGGGGAGGGGTTCGGTGGGTGGTAAGTTGAGAGTTGCGGCGGTTCCTAGGTTACCAAAAAGTGAATCTTGGGAAGATTCCTTACCAGCAATTTGCGCTTTATTGAAAGCCAACAGTAAGTCAATGTGGGCAGACATCTGACCGCGTTCTCCGAGAGAGTCAAAAGCGCCGGAGAGAATGAGGGCTTCCAGAGATTTTTTATTAAGACTGCGGTCATTAAGGCGAGTTAGAAAATCAGCGAGAGATAAGAAAACACCACCTTTTTTTCGTTCGGTAATGATGGCGTCAGCACTACCAGCCCCGAAGTTTTTAATGGTGGTTAGTCCAAAGCGAATAGTATTTTTGCCGGGGACAACCGAAAAGTCAGCAAATGATTCATTAATATCCGGTGGCAGTACTTCAATACCCATCCGTTCGCACTCGCGGATAATTTCGGCGATTTTGTCATTATCGCCAGAATCAGCAGTGAGCACAGCCGACATATACTCGACCGGAAAGTTGGCTTTCATATAAGCAGTTTGGTAGGCGACTCGACCATAACTCGCAGCGTGCGCTTTGTTGAAACCGTAAGCAGCAAAGGGTTCGATTAGTTTCCAGAGTTTATCCGCTAGAGTGGGAGATAGTTTTCCGTACTCAACAAAACCTTTAAGGAGCTTATCTTTTTCTGCCGCCATTACTTCTGGAATTTTTTTACCCATTGCTTTTCTTAGGGTGTCGGCCTCTAGCCAGCTGTAACCAGCCAGTTCGCGGGCAATTGTCATCACGTCATCTTGGTAGGTGATAACACCATAAGAGCGTTCCAGAACGGGTTTTAGGCGTGGGTCAAGATAAGTGACGAGAGCTGGATTGTGTTTGCGTTCAATGTACTGCGGAATGGATTCCATCGGTCCGGGGCGGTAGAGGGCGACCATGGCATTGATGTCGTGGATGGTGGTGGGTTTTAGTTGTTTGAGGAAGCTGGTCATACCCGAACCGTTTAACTGAAAAAGTCCCATCGTTTCCCCGCGGGCGAGAATGTTGAAAGTGGCGGTATCAGCCAAGGGAATTTTTTCAATATCAATTTCGATACCGCGAATGGCTTTTACTCGTCTGACGGCATCAGCTAAAATGGCGAGGTTTTTAATTCCTAAAAAGTCAAACTTAAGAAGACCAACACCGTCCTCGCCGACTGATTTCATTTCATATTGAGTGATGTACTTGCCAGTTTTGGGGTCGGGTTGGATGGGGACGAAACAATCAAGTGGTTCAGGAGCGATGACTACTCCCGCTGCGTGTACACCGAGGTGTCTGACCCGACCTTCTATCTGAGTGGCTAAATCTATCACCTCACGTGCCTCGGCGTCTTTTTTGTAGATTTCAGCTAAGTCGGGTTCAATTTCTAAAGCTCTTTTTATCGTCATCGGGAAGCCCTGACTACCAATCGGAATCAGTTTAGCGATGCGATCACCGACCGCGTAAGGATGTCCGAGAGCGCGAGCGACATCGCGGACAGCCGCTCGTGCCATCATGGTTCCGAAAGTACCAATCTGAGCCACTTTGTCAGCACCGTATTTTATTTTGGCGTATTCAATTATTTCATCACGACGATTATCGGCGTAATCCATATCAATGTCGGGGGCGGAGGGACGCTGGGGGTTAAGGAAGCGTTCGAAGGGAAGATTGTATTCAAGCGGATCAACGTTGGTGATGCCGAGTACGTAAGTAGTGAGTGAGCCAGCCACCGAACCACGAATGGTGGTTAAAATACCGCGTTGGCGTGCTTCTCGCAACAAATCACCAACGACGATAAAGTATTTCGCATAGCCTTTATTTTTAATGGTTTCGAGTTCGTAGTCGAGTCGAGTTTTGACTATTGGGTCATTAAGATCAAGACCACGCCAAGCAACACCCGCGTAAGCTGTCGCCTTCAGTTCTTCGTCTGGTGTTTTGCCACTAGCAATTTGGTAATCAGGGAAATACCACTGGGTGCCGATGGCGAGGGTTAAGTTACAAGCAGCGGCGATTTTGGTGGTGTTGGCAATCGCGTCTGGGGTGGCTGAAAATAATTCAGCCACCTGGGCGCGAGTGATAAAGGAAAAATCCTCCTCATTGTCTGCACTGTGAGTCGTATCAACAACACCGCCGTTTTGAATTTGGATAAGCACCTCACGGGCTAGGCGGTCTTCGGGTTTTAGGTAATAAACATCGTGAGCCGCCACGAGGGGGGTAGTGGTAGCTCGGGCTAGGTCGATGAGTTCTTGTTGGAGAGTTTCGTGGTCGATAATTTCTGGATGATGAGTAATTTCAAGATAACAATTTTCACCATAAAGACGTTTGTACCAGTCGAGTCGTTCGGCGGCGTGTTCGGTATTTTTTTCTTTGAGGGCGCGGGCTACTTCGCCAGCAAAAGAGGGAATGATGCAAATAAGATTGTCGGCGTAAGCGGTGAGTAGTTCGGCATCGAGTCGCGGACGGTAATAAAAACCCTCAAAGTTAGAACGGGTAACTAACTTAATCAGGTTTTGGTAGCCAGCAAAATTTTGGGCGAGAAGTACCAAACGAGCTCGGGGTTTGTCGATGTTTTCTTTATCGTGTCTAGTGCGCGGTGCTAGGTAGGCATCCAGCCCGATGATGGGCTTGATGCCCTCTTTGCTACAAGCTTTGTAAAAATCAATAGCTCCGTAGAGAGCGCCGTTGTCAGTGAGGGCAAGGGCGGTTTGCCCATCGGCTTTAGCGGCCGCCACCAGCTCTTTGGGAGTGGGTAAAGCGTTTAAGAGTGAGTAATGAGAATGTACGTGTAGATGGACGAAAGCGGGCGGAGTAGGTGTGTTCGACATAAGTGTCGCTAGTATAACAGATGGCGAGCCGGGTGCGGTATACTGCTCGGAAGATTGTCTATGGGTAAAGAATATATCATCGGAATTGATGAGGTGGGGCGAGGACCGCTGGCTGGTCCGGTTATGGTGGGGGCGGTGCTGGTGCCGAAGGCTTTTGTCTGGGGGCGATTACCGGGAGTGACTGATAGTAAACAATTAACCGCCAAGCGGCGAGAGGAAATCTATAAATTGGCAAAGAGCTTAAGTAGAGCCGGGGAATTGGACTTCGTGGTTGCCAGAACTAGCGCCGCTCAAATTGACAAGATGGGTATTGCGGCGGCGATTAAATTGGCATTGGAGCGAACGTTGGCTACCTTAGAGCATCGTCATCAGTATCAAGGTGGTGATGTTTTGGTAAAACTGGACGGGGGTTTGAAGGCGCCAGCTAGGTATCTTAAACAGGAAACCATTATAAAAGGCGACCAAAAAGAGAAAGTGATTGGTTTGGCGTCAATTATGGCGAAAGTGACCAGGGATAATTATATGGAAAAAATTGGAAATAGAGCCGAATTTGCTGGTTATGGTTTTTTTCAGCATAAGGGTTATGGTACTAAAAAGCATTTAGTGGCAATAAAATCGCAAGGACTTTCCAAGGAGCATCGGGTGAGCTTTTGTCATTTTTGAGGGTGGGGACGGGCGCGGCTTGCCTAGAGCCCTAGGCAAGGCGCGCCCGCAGGCAGTAAAGCCAAGCAAAGGCTGGGCTATGGGGTGGGGTTTGCTTTTTCTCGAGGATTTGCTATAGTTTCGCCACTATGGTTATTCGCATGCGTCATACGCGGTCACACACCGCCAACCGCCGTTCCCACCACGCACTTACTGCTCCTAATTTAGCAGTGTGTAAAAATTGTGGGTCTTCACACCGTCCGCACCACATGTGCTTAAATTGTGGTTTTTATAATGGTCGAGTCGTTATTGACTTGCTGGCAAAGAAAAAGAGTCGCGACGCTCGTTTACAGGCAAAGCGTGAAGCCCGCCGCGGGGAAGCGCCAGAAGAGTCAGAGACCACTAAAGATAAGTAATTTTCTAAAAAGCCCCAGTGTGGGGCTTTTGTGGATTTTGAAAATACAACCACGCAATCGATGTTATACTGTGAGCAGTAATAGATAAGTACATTTCCTATGGCAAATCGGCACCTTTCAAGAAGTATTGTTTTACAGTCATTGTTTGAGTGGGACCTTAATGAAGTAGAGCGTAAAGAAGTCGAGGGCGTGCTCGATCGAAATATCGCCGAGTTCGCACCGAATAAGACCGACAAGCCATTTATGGAAAAGTTGCTGGACGGAATACTCAGCAAACAACCAGAGTTAGATTTGGTTATCAGCAAGGCGGCGCCCGAGTGGCCGATTGAGCGGATTTCACCAGTGGATCGTAATATTTTGCGTTTGGGTCTTTACGAATTATTGTTTTCGGACCGAAAAGAAGTACCCGCCAAGGTTGCCATCAACGAAGCTATTGAATTAGCCAAACAATTTGGCGGTGAGAATAGCAGTCGTTTTGTTAATGGTGTACTCGGAGCGGTTTATAAAGAAATTGGTGAGCCGGGTAAGGAAGAAATAAGCAAGCGCAAGAAGCGGGAAGTACCGTTTGCTGAAATGCCAATTCAACGGTTGGCGGGAGCGGTCGTCTACGCTGAAAGTGAGGGTGACCTTTACCTGGCTCTTGTCCATGATGTTTTCGGTCATTGGACATTGTCTAAGGGTAAGATTGAACCCAAAGAAACAGTGGAAGCCGGAGCGGTGCGAGGGCTTAAAGAAGAAATTGGCTTAACGGTCACAATTGAGGCAGAGTTGGGACAAAATGAATATGTCGCCTCTAATCCAGAATTAGGCAAAGTGCGTAAACAAGTTCATTATTTTCTAGCTTCAGCACCTTATGTTGATCTGAAACTCGAACAAAAAGGTGGCTTGGACGATGCGCGGTGGTTTCGGGTGGCTGATATCCTAGAGCTTAATTTTTACGAAGATATTTTACCCATTGTAACCAAGGCGATTACGATGTTGGTTGGCAGGCGTAGCAAATAATGATATTCTCACTTTACTTGATCGTTAATTATCAACTCTAACTTTAGGTATGAGCTTGACCACACCAAACCCGGACCAGAATGTACTAGCTTTGGAAAAGGTGTTGGGTATCCAATTCACAAATCGGGAGTGGTTGTTGTCAGCGATCACACATCGTTCTTATCTGAATGAACACCGTGAGGCGACCTGGGAACACAATGAGCGTTTGGAGTTTTTGGGGGACGCGGTCTTGGAGTTGGTGGTGACTGACTTTTTATTTTCTACTTACAAAGAAAAAACCGAGGGGGAACTAACAGCGATTCGAGCCGCTCTCGTTAATACCTACTCCTTAGCCACCGCTTCGGAGCGATTGGGTGTAAATCAGTATTTACTGATGTCTAAAGGTGAAGCTAAAGATGAGGGTCGGGCGCGTCAGTACATCTTAGCAAATGTGTTTGAGGCTTGTATTGGGGCGATTTATTTAGATCAGGGTTACAACACAGCGCGGGATTTTATCTCCGGTCGTTTGTTTGAACACACTGAAGAAATTATCAAGAAGCGACTCTGGCAAGATCCCAAAAGTCGCTTTCAGGAATTGGCACAAGAACAAGCTTCCATTACTCCGACTTATGAGACTCTAGCGCAAGAGGGTCCAGATCACGACCGATTGTTTACCATCGGGGTTTTTCTTAGACACGAAAAGGTGGCAGAGGGAAAGGGTAGATCTAAACAAGAAGCCGAACAACAAGCCGCGCAGGCCGCCATCGCTACGAAAGGCTGGGGGTAAGGGAAAAATAGGACCTGGCTCGGTTGGTGATGTGATAAACTGTAGAGGTATGAGTGTTTTTGCTGTCTACAAAAAAATCCGAAGCGGGGGATTTACGCTAGTGGAGCTTATCGTTGTGATTTCAATAATTTCAGTTTTGTTGTTGGCGGTAACTTTTAGTGTATCCGGATCGTCGGCGCAATCGCGTGATGCCAAGCGACAAGCTGACTTGCGAAACCTACAACAAGCGATTGAGTTGTATAAGATAGATAATGGACGGTATCCGGAGGGTTGTAACGGTCCTTACCAATGGTCTGGGCAGCTGGGTACTGATCATGCTTGCACAGGCACAGGTCAGTACGCCGGTACGGGAGAGTATATTGTAGGTCTTGCCCCGGAGTATATATCGGTGCTACCGACTGACCCTAGATTACCGGGAGGTCCTTCCCCTGACGCTGGTTATGTTTACACAGTTAATACTGCTGGCACTGTTTATAAAATAATGGCCCTTAATACTGTGGAGGCGGATACGTTGTTGCGACCACAACCTCCCGCATTACCGAGTCCACGGGCATTTTCTCATCCCTTTAGGAGTTGTGCTATGGAAGTGATGCCTGACACAGTAAGCTATATGCCTCAAAATTCACTTTGCCACAGAGTACCAGATGGACATGGTGGTTTAAGTACATTTCCCCCTACTCAGTGTCAATATTCAAATTTAAGGTTTCAAAGCTCTTATGCGTTATGGGGAGGGTTTGCTTTTGACAACGCGTCGGGTGGTGACGGTAGACCACTGTACGATGCTAATGACTGGCACGGTTTTAGTGAAATGACAAGAATTATTTGCATGTAATTTTATCAAAAATATGTACAACAAAAAAGGATTTACTCTTATTGAATTGATGGTGGTAGTGGCGATTATTGGTGTGTTAGCGAGTGTTTTGTACGCTAGCTTTGAAGACAGTCGGGAGCAGGCGCGAGATAGAGTACGTAGCGCTGAGCTTAAAGAGTTACAAATGGCGATTGAGCTTTACCGAGCGCAAAATGGTCAGTACCCAGCAGCTGGTTGTGGGGCGTCGACTCTTCAATTTGCTGGCCCTGGCCCGGCAAGCGTCTCGGGATTCCGTGCCTGCCCACCTGGTAACCCGCTTTATATTTTAGGTCTAGTTCCCGATTTTATTCCAGCGCTACCTCGTGATCCGCGCTTTGAATCGGAAGCCAACAGAGGTTTCTATTACCGCAGTGATGGCGATAGCTACAAACTGATGTTGCACGACGTGGTTGAATCACTTACCGTAGATAGCTTTGACCACGAATTTGCTCGTTGTCCGAGACAGATGGCGAGTGGTCCGTGTAGTGGCGCTACACCACCCCCTAACACCTATGCCGTGTATAGTGCTGGGGCTGAGAGTTGGTAAGATGCTAGAATCTTTGTAAATGTACCTAAAGGATTTGTCGATTAATGGTTTTAAGTCGTTTGCCAAAAAAAGCGAACTGGCTTTTACTGCACCGATTACGGCGATTGTTGGACCAAATGGTTCTGGAAAAAGCAATGTGGCAGAATCCTTCCGCTTTGTTTTGGGTGAACAATCGGTGAAGTCGATGCGGGGTAAACGCGGGGAAGATCTGATTTGGGGTGGCTCCACGGAGGCACCGCGCGGCAATCGGGCGAGTGTTAAGGTGACTCTTGATAACAGTAGTCGAGTTTTTCCCTTAGATTTTTCTGAAATTACACTGGAGCGAGTCGTGCACCGAGACGGACAAAATGAATATTTGATTAATGATTCACCGGTGCGTCTTAAAGATATTCAAGAATTGCTGGCGTCAGCTAATATCGGCTCCACCGGTCACCATATCATTTCGCAGGGTGAGGCGGATAGAATTCTCTCGGCTGGTGCTAAAGAGCGGCGGGAGATGATTGAGGATGCGCTTGGTCTAAAAATTTATCAGTACAAAAAACAAGAAGCCGAACGTAAACTAGCAAAAACCCTAGACAACGTCGCCCAAGTAGAATCACTAAGGCGGGAGGCCGCTCCACACTTACGCTACCTAGAGCGACAAATTCAAAAGATTGAAAAAGCGCTGGCTCTGCAAGAGCAGTTGCGAGGCACTTATGCTGCTTATTTGAAAAGAGAAGATGTTTACATTGCTCACCATCAAGACAGATTACAATCTTTACGTCACGCACCAGAAGTGAAACTAAAGCAAGCACAAGCCAGTCTCGCTTCAGCCAAGGAAAAATTGCGGGCGGCGGAAACGACTCGTGATTCTGGGGAAATTATTAAAGCAGAGGAAGCGTTGCAAAAAGCCTTGTTAGACCGACAACAGTTAGAGCGAGACCTTAGCAAGTGTGAGGGGCAAATTTCTTTGCTGAAAAGACGGATTGATGAACAGGAACGGCGTGCTACTCAGACTGAAGGTAAAGCTATTCCTTACCGAGAAATTAAAGCGGTGGTAGTCGGATTGGAACAACAAGTAGAAAAAGCGATTGCTCGCAAAGAGGCAGATTATTTTGAGCGTACGCTCGTTGATATTATTCATCGACTCAAGTTATTTCTAGAACGATCGGAAGGGAAGACTGATGAGATTTTACAACTAGACCGTGACGAGTACGAGCGTTTAGATAAAGAATTAACCGGCTTGATGGGCAAGATGAAGTTGGCTAAGGAAGCGGAGGAAAAAACTAAAAAAGTCTATGAAGCGATTGAGCAATCACGCACCGCTCAGGTGTCTTTGGGGCGAGAGGCGGAGCGGGCGGTATTTCAGCTGGTGGGCGAAGTGCGAGAACTGGAGACGGAACTGGAGCGGATTGATCGCGAATTGGCTGTGATCGCCCGCGATCGCTTGGAATTTAAGCAGCAACTACAAGAGGCGGTGGCACTTCTGGGGCGAGGGGCGGCTGATTATTTCAACTATCGAGTTTGTACTGAGGTTGGTCAGGAGGTTGAAATAGAGGCGATTGTAAATGAAGGGCGAGAGATTCAGAGACAGCGTCAACACGAATTAGAAAAAATGAAAATTCGTTTGGAGGAGCTGGGGATTGGTGCAACCGATGAGGTTGAGAAAGAATACAAAGATGCTAAGGAACGCGATGAATTTTTAGCCAAAGAACTTGATGATTTGACTCAGTCCATCGCAACTCTACGGGAGCTTATCGCTGAACTCGAAACTAAGTTGGATGCGCAATTCAGTGCTGGTATTGAAAAAATTTCGACTGAGTTTAATCAGTTTTTTGCACTGATGTTTGGGGGCGGGGAGGCGGCGCTTAAGCGGGTGACAACTAAAGTCGAAGAAGTTGAGGTGACGGAAGAAGCTGAGACAGCCAACGAATTTATTCCCAAAACAAATAAAGACGGTATTGAATTAGATGTTAAGTTACCGAATAAACGAGTGAAGGGTTTGGAAATGCTCTCGGGGGGAGAGAGGGCGCTGACTTCAATTGCTCTTATTTTTGCGATGAGTCAAGTTAATCCGCCACCATTTATTATTTTGGATGAAACAGACGCGGCTCTGGACGAGGCTAACAGCCGGCGGTATGGCGATTTGATAGAAGTTTTGGCACGTAAATCGCAACTAATACTCATCACCCACAACCGCGAGACGATGAGTCGAGCTGGTATTCTCTACGGTGTGACGATGGGTGCAAATGGTATTTCAAAAATCTTATCAGTGAAATTGGACGAAGCTGTGACAGTTGCTAAGTGATGTAAAGTAACAAACAAAAATTTAAGTACTTGAAAAAAACAAGTATTGCGTTAGGCACTAGAGTAGCAAAAT
>DBNX01000016.1 GCA_002299465.1 Patescibacteria group bacterium UBA661 | reverse complement strand
TTCCCTACCGCTTGGATAAGGTGGGTTTTACCATGGCCGGTTTTACCGTAAATAAAGAGAGGGTTATAGGCAATTCCAGGCTTTTCACTAACGGTCTTGGCGGCAGCGTGAGCTAAGGCGTTATAAGGACCAATAACAAAGGTTTCAAAGGAGTATTTAGGATTTAGATTATCGCTTTTGTTTATGTAATATTCTTCCAAAGGCAGGGCGGCGTTGATGGTTTGGGTTTTATTACCTTCTGTACGACGGTCACTTCTTTGAACAACCTCGTATTCAACACTTCTCACGTAAGGAGAAAGCTCACGGAGTGTTTTTAAGATCATTAGTTGAAATTTGTCTTGCAACCAGTCTTTTACAAAGACACTTGGGACAGCTAAGGTTACTGTACCATCCTCAATTGTGAGTATGGAAGTGTCGCGAAACCAAGTTTTAAAATTAGCAGGAGTGATAGAGAGTTCAATTTTTACCAAAGCGTCTTCCCAGAGTTTTTTTATATCAACATGTTCAGTTCTAACAATACTCGAGGCTGATGAATGTGAAATTGGATTCATAGTGTGACTGAGATAGTACAATGAATTATACTCACATTCTGGCGAGTGTAAAATTACTAGAAAATTTTAAATAAATTAGTAAATTTTTGAATTCCAAATTACAACTGTGTATAACTTGTGAATAAAGATTTACTGATTATCACTAAGTTGAATTATTAGCTTGTTAGTGTATAGTGTGTCGATACTATAAAAAGTAATAGCTAAAATATGAGCAAAAGAACCTATCAACCAAGTAAGAAAAAAAGAGCCACTACCCACGGTTTTTTGGTGCGTAGTCAAACCACCAGCGGGGCTAAGATTTTATTAGCACGCAGACGTAAGGGTCGGGCAAAACTGACAGTGAAAAAGCCTCAATAAAGGGGTATAATCTGTTGGGTATAATTTATGCCACCAAAGTCGCAGCGCTTGAACCGAGCCAGTTTTAACGTTTACTTTAAATCCGGAGCCAGAAGAAACACCCCGCACCTAACGGTAATTTTTAAGGAAACAAACGAGACAAAAACAGCCGTGGTGGTTAGTAAAAAAGTATTCAAAAAAGCCCACGAACGCAATCGATTACGGCGAAGAATTTATGCTTGTTTGGGTAAACTTCAGCCGAGTGGGATGGTTTGTATTGTTATAGCCAAACCCGCCATCAACAAATTAACAAAAAAAAATCTGTTAGAAAATCTAGCTAAAGAAATAACAGATGTGTTTAAAAATCATTAAAATCATTCACATATGAGTTTTATCTGGCATACATTCTTCTTTGATCCAGCCTATAACACATTAGTGTTTTTTATAGGAATTCTCCCCAACGGCGATGTGGGTTTGGCTATTATAGCCACAGTAGTGGTGGTTAAGTTATTACTCCTACCACTGTCAGTTAAAGCGGTAAAAACTCAAAAAATATTACGAGAGATTGAGCCAAAACTAAGAGAACTTAAAGAAAAATTTAAAGACAAAAGAGAGGAACAGGCCCGCGCCATGATGGTAATTTACAAAGAGGCGGGAATCAATCCTTTCACCAGCATCTTACTTCTTTTAATCCAAATCCCGATTGTAATTGCACTTTATTTAGTAGTTTACAAGGGTGGCGGTGTTCCCCTCCCGGATATAAATACCGATCTACTTTATGGTTTTATAGTAGCACCTAGTGTTGTGAGTATGAGTTTCTTGGGAATGATTGATATTACTGCAAAAAGTCTACTCCTGGCTTTTGCTGCTGGTGTCACCCAGTATTTTCAAATAAAGTTAGCGATGCCGGAATTACCACCGCGGGATCCAAACGCCGCCCCAGACTTGAAAGAAGATTTTATGCGTAATTTGCAGACGCAAATGCGTTACGTTTTGCCAGTAATAGTTTTCATTGGTGCCTACATACTATCCGCGGCTGTGGCACTTTATTTCTTCGTCAGCAACGTGGCTGGTATCCTACAAGAGCTGTATGTGAGGAGACATCGGTAGGTGGTGTTAATTGGGGATAAAACAAGCGACGTAGCCGGGATTAGGAGGACTGGCTCGCACAATAACATGTCTAGCTCTTACATTAGCCTGATTCATTCTTAAAGAATCACAAGTCACTCTTATGTTTCTTATATTATTTTGATCAACCCAATCATTTGATGGCTTGAGCTCGACTGCTAGCAAAACTCGAGATGCGTTTTGGGCAGTTTGAATACTGGCAGTATCAGTGATTTCCCGAATAGCATGCCCCATTTGAAAATTTCTTATAGCCCCCGGTAAGTCTCGGGCAAAAGATGAGGAGACGACAGTATTCCCATCTCGGACCTCTCGGCTAACCTCATAAAGGGCGTCAAACCTAGCTCTAGCGGCAGCACTCATTGGTCGGAAACAAACCTCAACTGGCTTTAGTGCCATTCCTGTATCGACATGAACCAATTGGTATAAATTTCTTTCATTACTACCAGCAATTGGTTGTTCGCACTTAGCCCTGAAGCCATCTACCGTACCACGATCAGCAAAAAAGTACGCCCCCAAATCACTAGTACCCGCCGGAGCGCCACCAGGACTTACTCCTCCTGCCCCACCAACTACCGCTCCGGGCATGGGTTGGACCGGATTGGCGGGTTGAATATCAACCGCGATATCAACGAGGTTGGGGTTAATAAAAAACAATATCACATAAGCAAACAACACAATCGCTAGACCAAATAAAGATCCTTTGATGTCACTGATAGCGTCTTGTTTACTGGTTACCACATCAGAAAGCATATACTTCATGCCGGCAATAATCATTTTTATGACAGCAAAAATAGCCGCTACACTGATTGCTAGAGCGTAAAGAGCATTGATGTAGTTATTAAAATTTAAAGCCCCAGTAAGTCCAGGAATACCTACTAAATATTGAGCCTCTACTAACCCCGGGGTAAACAACGGTAGGGCGATAAGAAAAAATAAAAGGTTGTGTTTAGATTTCATACATCCAAAGGGTGTTATCGTTTTTATTTATAAAGTAAATAGCCGTACCGCTAGCACCAGCTGCTATGTCTACAATATCTATCTCCCGACCACTCTCCGCTAAAGTGTCGACAATATGAAAGGCGGAAAGACTAGCTAAATCAATCTGCCAAAGAGAATCTTTGAAGGACAAGACCCCCTTATACCAAAGGTCAGGAAACTCAAGGGGTAGGGTGGTTTCCTCATTGCCGCACCAAATAGTATTTACATCACTTAAATCAGGGGTGCATTTTTCGGGAAGGAGTACTAAAGGAAACTCATTTCGGGTACGAGTTTCTTTATTGTAGATGTAGGTTTTGGGTTTGAAGTTGGTGGTCTCTGTGTAGACAATAAAATTTTCGGTGTTAAGGGCAGTAAAACCAAAGCCAGAAGCTGGCAACCGGCTCATGCGACCGTTTGTGAATGTGTACAGATAACCACCCAAGGCGTGGCTAGGTCTAGGATAAACAACATGAGCGGCGCTGGGGCGATTCCCCCAGGCAATCGTGGCTTCAAAAAATGGTATGGTAAATAGAGTTGTTGTGTTGCCGCGAACTAAGGAATAAGAACTAGCGCGCATACCATGGGCAGTGCGTTCAGTATAAGCGATGGTGGTGCTGCTAAACACAGTAAAATCATAAACTGAATCAAGGGTGTTTTTTATCTCTAAACCACCCGGTTCATTAGGAATTTTTGCAACAGTGAGCTCGCCGGCACGACGATCGTTGCGTGACCTAACAGCGACAGTGGTACCATCAGGGGAAAAGCGAGCTAGGTGAGCCATTGGGATGGTGGTATTAGTGAGACGGGTTTCTTCGCCAGAATCAAGATTGATTTTAAAAATATTACCACTACCTGCTTCCATATA
>DBNX01000002.1:5230-14840 GCA_002299465.1 Patescibacteria group bacterium UBA661 | reverse complement strand
ATTTAATCACCCAATGTTTATGGTACAATCTAGCTAATGATTAAAACAACCACCAGTGTCGTTGAAGGAAAAAAGATCGTTTCTTATTTAGGTGTAGTTACGGCGGATGTTATTATTGGGGTTAATATTTTTAGTGATATCTCGGCAGGAATTCGGGACATTGTTGGCGGCCGGTCTGCCTCTTACGAAAAGAAGCTGGCTGAGGGCAAAGATTTAGCGATGGCTGAACTAGAAGAGACAGCAACCCGCCTCGGTGCCAACGCCATTGTCGGTCTCGATTTTGATTACGAGACTGTCGGGGGTAAGGGGTCAATGTTAATGATTGCCATCTCAGGCACCGCTGTAATTATAGAATAATGTAATTTGTATGCACTACGAAATACCAAAAAATCCCATCGAAGCTTTGAAAGAAGAGCTTTCTACTCTCGTGAGAGAAAGAGATTTTCTTAAGGCTAAAGTTATTGAAAGCGGAGAAAATATTTACGTAGAACTTGGCTCTGAGGAATATGTGGATTTTGGCTATTCCGCCCGCTTAGAAGAAGTTGAGCCACGTATTGCTGAGATTGAAGCAGAGCTCCGAGAATACGATGATGCCCAATCCAGGCAACGCAACCTTAATCTCTGAACAAACTCTTTGGGGTTCTCTAGTTTAGTCATCTTCTTTTCTTTCACCCCACTGCCAGCGGGGTTTTTCGCCAGTCTAGTAAAACACCACAAGTAAAGCGCTGATTACCGTTGTCCCGAGGCAAGACCTAGGGATTTCCCTAGGTCTTGCCTCGGGAGAGTGGATGACTACTCTACACGCAAAATTTTTTCCAGCGCGCGACCTTTTGCCAGTTCATCTACCAACTTGTCTAAATAACGAACTTTCTTGGTCAATGGGGTTTTGATATCCTCAATCCGATAACCACAGATAGTACCGGTTATCAACTTTGCCCGCGGATTAAGTTTGGCGCGCTTGAAAAAAGTCGCAAAAGTCACCTGCTCCGCAATCAGGTTTTTGATATCATCATTATCAAATCCAGTAAGCCACTCTATCACTCGTGCCAACTCTTTTTGAGTTCGCCCTTTGCACTCAATTTTGGTGACATAGTGTGGGTACACAGCGGCGAAAGTCATCGTGGCGATTCGCTGGTCGTGGGTTTTGGTGGTAGTCATATTTTTTAACTGATTTTTAAGAGTGGTCTTTAAGCGTGGCAATATCAATCTTTTTCATTTGCAAAAGTTTCTCCCACGCTCTAGGTGTCAGCATCATTTCCTCAATATTTTCTGGCGTAATTTGCCACGACAAACCATACCTATCCTTACACCAACCACAGACACTTTCTTCCCCACCGTCTTTGGTGAGAGCATTCCAGTAGTAGTCGATTTCCGCCTGATCTTTGCAAGCGATATTAAAAGACACCGCTTCATTAAAGGTAAATTCATTGCCGGCATTGATAGCGACAAATTCTTGCCCAAACAGAGTGAAATAAATCGTTAATACTTTCCCCGCCAACGGCTCCTGAAAATCTAGTAGCCCCTCGGTGGGATAATAGGTCTGACTGACGATTTTTCCTTCCGGAAAAATCGTCAAATAAAAATTCACCGCTTCCTCGGCGTTACCCTTAAACCACAAATTAGGAGTTATTTTCTGCATAGTGTTTAAAATTATTTAGAATAGATTGCCAACCCTGCCTCTGCAATGCAATGGGATTTTCTGCTTCTGGGTCAAAAGTGACTGTGACGTTTGTTTGTCCGTTTGACTCGACAAATTCCACTGTCGCTAGCCGTTCGCCAAATTGATAAGTAAAATTTTCAAACGGACTGATTTCTGTATAAGTAGCCTCAAAATCAAATCCAAAACTTCCGTCTTTCGCCTCCATTCTAGCAAAATATTTTCCACCCACCCGGCAGTCATTGTCGGCCTTTGGACAACACCAATCCTCAGAAGCAAAATTCCAATTGACAATGTGCCGTGGTCCGGTGTAGTAATCCCAAACTTTTTCTTTGCTGGCATTGACTGTGGCTTGCACTATAATTTTTTCCATAATTACACCTTACTCCGACAATTAAACATCCACTGCACCCCGAATTTATCTACACACGAACCAAAATAATCGCCCCAAAACATTTCTTGCGGAGCCATATCGACTTTCCCGCCGGCACTTAACAGTGTGAACAAACGGTCGGTGTCGGTACGCGTATCTGTCTCCAAACTTATGTATACATTGTTGCCCATCACCACCTTAAAGCCCATCGACTCCGGTGCGTCAGTACCCATGAGACGCACCCCACCCAAAATCGGTAAGGACACGTGCATCACGAGGTTTTTGTCATCTTCCGCTAGAGGCATTGTATTTGCCTCACTTGGCACCTCACCAAACCGACTGATGCCATCACCCTCAAACTCCCCACCAAAAACCGACTTATAAAAATTAAACGCCGCCTCCGTCTGATCCTTAAAATTGAGATAGATGTTAGTTGAAGCCATAAGCAAATGTGTTGGATAAATTTTTATAAAATCTCTAATTATGATAACAATTATCCTGTCGCTATCCTAGTGCATGTTGGCTAGATAGAGCACTCTCCCATTCATTACCAAATCTAGAGATTAAAAATTAGCACTAACCAAGGCGGCTAGTATTTGGTCTCTGTCACTTTGTGATAAATTTAAATCATTACTCATTTTTTGTAACGCTAGCTTAATATGCTCCTCAGTGAATGCTTCTGCGTTACCTAGCGTCAAGTCTGTTTTATCATCGCCATCAAAATCAAAGTTCCATTTCCCGATGTTCAGTACACCATCAATCATTTCTATCCGCACCGATACCAATGTCGATGACGAAACTGGAAATACCATTTTTGCTAGTGGTGTAGAGTTATTTATTTCTTCTAACCTGACTTGGGCAGAATTTAGACTACGCCCCATCACATAAAACGTTGCTGGGGTTTGTAGATCGTTTATCATATGATAAACCGTACCAGCAAAGAGGCGTGTGTTGACACCCCTTACTTGCTCGTGCAAGAAGCGCTGGGAATCGACCCCCTTAACAAACCGTACCACTCCGGTAAATTGTCCCTTGTCATCATAAAAGTACGAATCAATGATATCGTTGTCTGTGTGCGTAAACGCTATACCTATTTCGGTCGATTGTTTTCTCAATTCATTCGTTGGTGGTTTGTTTACATCGTCTCGATTAACCAGAATCGGTCGACGAAAACCTTGGAGAGGAATGACTGATATTGGGTTTAAATTAAGATCAAATATTTCCAGAATATCTTCTCCTAAAACAGAATTGAATACTAACCTGGCTCTTTCTTCATCGGGCAAATTGTTAATTTTATTTTCTAGCTCTTTTATCCGCAATTTTATAGATTCACTCGTAAGACTATTTTCCGTCATTTCTTTATAAAATTCAGCAATCTCTTCTTCTAGGGTCACTGGCTCTGATTCTGGTTTTATTTCAGCGGTAACAGTATCGATAATTAGCGCATCATTACTGCTTTGTACGCTAAATGTTTCTGGTTGTTTTGGTGCCGGCTCCACTAGCACAATCTCCTTGTTGTTTTCGGGCGGTACACTTAAAGTTTCGTTAGATACTGTGTCAGATGGTGGTATTGGTCTTTCTGGTAATGAATATTCCCCGGTATTTGCGTATCTTTCATACCAAAAATAACCCGCTACTGCCACTACCAATGTGACTATTAAAACTAAACATGTAAAGATGGTTTTTGTCATTTTATATAATTGCCACTCTCAAACCCCAACTGCACTAATACCTAATAGTTTAGCAAACGCTTCCTCCGGTGTCTTCCAGTCAAGTGTCTGGCGCGGGCGAGTGTTCAGGAGTTTCTGCACTCGTTTCAATTCTCGGAGGGGCACCTGATTGAAGTCAATACCTTTAGGAAAATACTGTCTAATGAGCCCATTGGTATTCTCATTGGTACCACGTTGCCAAGGTGGTTGGGGATCGGCGAAGTATATCTGCACATTCGTATCTTTTGTGAATAACTCATGTTGTACCATCTCAGATCCTCGGTCATGGGTGATTGATTTAAAGACTTCCTGTTTGAGCTTCTGTTATACCAGTTCCCATCACTCCACCCGAAGCCGTTTCTTTTCTGTACGAGGTATCTTTTGCTTCTGGTGAGCATCAGTCTGTACCCGCAGTGGTGATTATAGGGTACGAGGTCCGAGACGACGTAGTTCCCGGCGGATGGTGCTCGGGTCACATCCGAATCTGACTCCGATGGCAGTACTGGAAAGTCGTTGCGCTTTCAGGATTCCTAGCTGTTCTCGTTAATAATGACTTAACTGTTTATACCGGCACGTTATTCTAACTCGTGCTACAATTTTTAGATGGATTCTGAACAATACTTTCAAGAGCCAGCTAATAAAAGGGTAGAGCAAAAAATTAGTGCTCTAAATTCAGTCACTCCATTATCAAAATACCTGGCCATGACTTTATTCGTCGTGATGCCATTTATTGGGGGATGGATTGGATACATGTACTCACCCGTTAAAGTAGTTGAGATAGAGAAAATAGTTTATCAGCAGATTCCACCATTAGCACAAAACAATTTTGAGACTGACCAACAACAAACTCTGGCAAAAAATAATCATAGTACAGAAAACTTTGGCTGGAATGAAGAAGCGTGCAAGAATTGGTCAAGTCCTTTAGCCTCTCGTGAGGAAAGATTTGCCTGCCAAAAAGCCATTGCTCTAGCTGCTGGTACAGGTAAGAAATATCGCTTCACCTACTATCCCGAGAAAATTACACTGACAGGAACATACGTCAAGCATCTATACGATGCGGACGATGAGTCAAATTTTTACGTGCTATCGAATGTACATTTTAAGGCCGATTTTGATGAGTTAAATAAGCTGCCACACGATCGCCATGACAATCCTACTGTCATTTTTCGTAACTACGAGACTGCTGAGCATGCTTTTGGTTTGAGTGGTAAAAGTTATATCCCTACAAATGGAAGATTCTGTACTCTTACAGGGTCGACCACTATCGAAATATCAGAAATAATAATTGATCATTTTGACGGGGGTGTTCCTGCGGATCGTCGGCTAGAAGCACAGCTTAACAAGGTTATTGATGTGGCTGGTTATACCAAAGATTGCAGAGATTAAATCTTTGCAAATGTCTTAGATTTAAGTGCTCGAGACCAGTCGAAATTATACCCTCCCTAGGTCTTGCTTAGGGATAACTGATTTTGCCTTCATTTTATTTATGTAATTACTGTCTACGACACCCTCTCCAATCCGAAAGACAATGTACCAATACAAATACGGCGGTTACGATAGCTAATCCAATCATACCATTTTCAGCCATTTGCCCTCGGGTGATATTGAGTACACTACCGGAATAGACCGAGATACCAGCTACTAGGAAGTAGGTGAGTAGTAAGATTGGTGGCGCTACAAAGAAAAGCCATTTTGAAGATACGGGATGGGAGGAGGATAAATAAACCAAGCATAATGGCAAGCCATTATGCCGTTACCATTATCGGGTGGTAAATACCATCAAATACCTCATAGATGTATTCAATATCGGCATTTTGAAACCATACTTGGTAGTTAATGTTTATGTATACAAATATGAAACCTATTACTACGAATAAAATTAGATTAATTACTTTATATTTTTCTAAAATAATTTCTTTCATAATTACTGTGTATCTTTCATTCTCCCTCAGTCTTACCAGGGCGACCCATTACTACTTCCGCCTCTGTCTCCAATCAAGATATTTAAGAACTACTATAAATATCACAGTAACTACTGCGAAAAACATTCCCCAAAATTGAGCTACATCGACTTTGTCGTACGCTGGAATACTGTTACTGCCGGTAGTGATGTATGTCAGATATACAGACAAGGGAAAGCCCCACGAAAAGATGTACTTGAGCCACTTTTTGAAGTAGTGGGAAGGTAGTATCAGGAATAGAGTAAAGAAACCGATCAAGAATAATGAACCGGATTCAACTGGATGTAACCAATGATCAATAAATGATTCGGGACAATCTATTTCTGGACATTTTGACCATTCATATTGAGACCATAAATATAGCCCGATGGAAATTACTAATCCTGTTATCTGGAATTTTGCGTTTTTAATTTTACCCATAATCATTTTAATTGATTGATAATATGATTCAGTGCGTCTAAATCATCCCGACTTATCCATCTACGTTTTTGATAGGTTACTAGTAGTGTCTCTAATCTGCTAAGCAATAAGATTTCTAATGGCGTTATTCGTGGATTAATCAATGATTTTTCGTCCAGCCGCCTGGCATTATCAACCAATATCTGCAAGGGTAGTTTTCTAACTCGCGATATAGCTAACTGATTAATTCTAGTACTTAAATCCCGATAAGACGCCCTTGGTGTAATATCTTCACCTAACGGAGTTAGTACGAGATCTATATTTCCATCGCTATTTCTGTCAATTTCTAAATTAGACAAATCAGTATTAAATGATGCCTTAATCGTAGTGCTTGCTGTGATAGTTGCTACCATGACTGAATATTTTGCAATCTGAGTATTGTTGGTTAAATTGTCTTGTGTAAAAGTCACACTACCATCGCCGGTACCAATAATAGTAATATTGTAAGTAGCATTTCGCGGAACAATAACGTACTTGCTGGTTCCGATCTCAAAATAGCTACTATTTCTTATTGCTTCTTCTTTGGTAACAGCACCGTTAACAACACGCTTGCCGACTATATTACCGGCGGCGTCGGCTAAAATGATTTCTGCTGGTGAATGGACGCCAAACATTATCCTCTCCTCATTACTATTAGGTTGTGTATTAGAGATAAACTCAATGTCTGTTGTCGTAGCTAGCAGTAAATTCTTAATCAATTTTTGTACGGATGGGTTCTCAGAGATGTTGTGGTGCTTGGAGTTGCCACCCCTGTCTTTTGCAGCATTTAAATCAATAAAATAACTCGCTTTGTTTCCTCGATATGCCTCGGCTGAAAGTGACATCACAGTACTGTCACCTTTTTGTGAAATAATTGGTACTGGTTTGTATATACCTTTGATCTGACAATTAAAAATAAACAGTACGCAATCTCTTTTTTGGAAGCCCCGATATTCAAAACCAGACACTGTATCAAGACCAGTACCAATAATTTCTACCACCTCTACTCCTGCTGGTGCTAACCAATTACCCAATACATTCCTGTGTAATTCTAATGACTCAGTTAATAGTGCATTGTTAGCATTTAGCACCTCATCGATTGTAGTCGCTTGTAGTCTACCGTCGTATACACCAATCAAAAATCGCCTTAGCTCAGCAATTGAATCAATAGTCAAACCATAATTATTTCTGAAAACTTGAGTGGTAGTTGAGTTATCAAAACTTACCACTTTATCGGTAGTGACACTTAGATATTTCTCTGAAGGTAAAAGTCCATAAGCCCCCGGCATATTTTGTATCACTGCCCGAGCGGTCACATCATCAATGAGCCAACCCCCTAATTTTTCTTGATCATAACCATGTAGAATTGTGCCAATTGCCTTTGGTGTCCCGAGCTGGGGTACCGCCAACAATACGACTTTATCAACCAGCTGGGCTTTTCCTTCTGCTTCCAGTCGAATCATCAATGCTTTAGCCAACAGGCCACCGTTGGAGTGACCAATTATAGTTACTCGCCCAGTAAAGGAGCGTGAGGCGAGATATTCAATTTCAGCTATGGCATCCCGCACACCCTCTTCGTACTTGGTGCCATTATTAGCGATATCAGCAACGCTATACCGCCAATCGTAGGCGAAAGGCGTCCAGCCGGCGATGACTCGCTCTTGCACCAAGCTAACCATCAATCGCGCAAAAGAATCATAAACGGTTCCACCAAACGGAATGTGTGTCATTATTCCAGTGGTATAGACATCATTGATACTGTTGCCAGCACTATCCATCGCTAACTGCTCAACATCTTGATTACGATGAGGAATCCATAGTTGATCGCCATTGGTTTCTAGTAAACTCGCCTGAATCCCCGGCAAGAACAACACACTCGAGGCACCAGCTGGCACTTCTGGTTCGGCGGTAATGGTAAAGGTGATGCTAAACACATAGCGCTGTGGCCAACCGTTACCCTCGTTAGAAGCATAGGCGGTGGGTACTAGATTGGTCACGATTTTATCCCAAAGATTGCGTTGCGTTAAGACTAACGAATATTCAGTCACTACAGCGGTGTAAGTGCCTGGACCAAATGGAATTTGGATGGTAGCAAGTGCATCATCAATAAACTGCTGGTATCTGTCAGCGATTATTTCACCCTCACTGTCGTACAAGGGTTTACCTTGTACATCATAAAAATAACGATTTCTGTCACTGGAAGCAATCAATTGTTGATAGAAGGCCCGGATGGTGGAACCGAAAAAATAACTCTCGGCATGGCGATACAACTCAGATCTTGGTACGTCTACTTCGTCGTAATGTGTTCGGACTCGAATATAATTTGGACCGTCATGTCTAAAATACTCAACATTATAGCTAGTCAAATAGGGGGTGCCCTGTACTACCACTGCGTCAGTCAATCCTCCCGGCACCAAAACCGTTCCCCCGTCAGGCACCACCCCTCCATTAACCACTATCTGGTAGGGATTTTGAACATCCGGGGTGACTAAAAACGGGTCAGCACAGTTTTCGATTGGCTCTCGCACTTCGGCTTGACCGGTATGCAAATTGGCTGGAGTAATTATTTCCCCACAGGTGACTTGCGCGTTGGCAGTGTTGATGTGAATAAAAAAGCCCGCCAAAAGAGTGAGCGGGAGTAAGACAGTACGATACTTAATAGCTGATTTAAGTTGAGGCATAACTTAAGTATAAGCTTGGGCTAAGGTGTGAGCAATCTATACAATCGCACAACTCCACATTCCACTTGAGTTACCGTATACATGGCACGAAGCCCATATTTTTTTGGAAGGTGCTAGATATATTTTGGAGTAGAAAGATATTTTACAAAATATTCAGTATCCAAGTAAAATTTACTGCTATAATCAACCCTATGACAAAATTAATAATGGGTATTGGTATACCGGGTTCGGGGAAGACAATGCTTTTGCGGGAATTTGCTACTAAGCATAACTATGCTTACATTTGTCCGGATGATATTCGCACCGAAATCACTGGCAATCCGGCTGATCAAACAAAAAATGAGCTGGTTTGGCAAACGGCCCGAGAGCGTCTGACCGAGCAAGTGGTTAGCGGTGAGACGGTGGTGTTTGACGCTACTTTTGCTAATGCCGAGCAGAGAAAAAACTTTATCAATTTTGCTAGAGAAAAGGGGGCTGATAAAGTGGCGGGGGTATTTATCGACGTTCCCCTAGAGACTGCTCAAGAGAGAAACCAAAACCGAGACCGCGTTGTCCCTAGCCAGGTTTTAGAACGTATGGACAGTAGTCTGCGTAACTATCCGCCAGAAATCGCTGATGGTTTTGACTCACTTTTTACTTTAAACGCAGAACACGAGCTCGTTAGTGCTGAGCTTTACAAAGAAAATGAAAGCGGCGAGAGTCGCGTGGTGCGGAAGGAGTGGGAGAAATGGTAGTAGGGGTGGTGGGTTTGCTGGGGGCGGGGTACTAGGGATAGCCATCCCTAGTACCCC
>DBNX01000002.1:1987-4940 GCA_002299465.1 Patescibacteria group bacterium UBA661 | reverse complement strand
GGGGATCCCCCCCCTTAGCCCCCCGCCCCTATACCCACTAAAAATTAGCCGAAAAATCCTCTAACCTTCCCCCGAACTCAAGCCAGACCACAGACCACCTACTAAGACCGGCTTTTGGTGAGAATCCGCCCGGCTAACCTCGCCTTAAGATTAGACATATCCTGAACTAACCAGCAAAAATCATTTTCCAAAAAGCCCTCTGTAACTAAGTGAAATTTAACCCAATTTGTGTTAAACTCACAATTGTGAAAAATTCTACCCCCACTCTCGATAAAATTGTCGCTCTCGCCAAACGCCGCGGTTTTGTCTTTTCTGGTTCAGAAATCTACGGTGGTTTTGTTGGACTTTATGACTATGGTCCTTACGGGGTTGAGTTGGCGAACAACATCCGCGCCGCCTGGTGGAAAGCGATGGTGCAAGCAGAGCGTAATATCGTCGGACTCGATTCGGCTATCGTCACCCATCCCCGAGTTTGGGAAGCTTCTGGTCACGTCGGCGGATTTGCCGACCCCTTAGTGGAATGCAAGGAGTGTAACACTCGCTCACGCGCTGATCATTTACTCGAAGAAGTCGGTGCTTTTGCTGACGAAAAAATGACGGTCGCTGAAATAAATCAAGTTTTTGATAAACACCGCGAAAATCTAAAATGTCTAAAGTGTGGGCAGAAAAAATTTGGCGAAGTAAAACACTTCAACCTTCTGGTAAAAACCAATCTTGGTAATTTTCAAAATGATTGGACAAAAGAACCGACCTACCTTCGGGGCGAAACTTGCCAAGGTATTTATCTTAATTTCAAAAACGTTCTCGACTCTTCCCGAGTAAAAATACCCTTTGGTATCGCCCAAATCGGTAAGGCCTTCCGTAATGAAATCGCCCCTCGTCAATACATCTTCCGCAAACGCGAGTTTGAACAAATGGAAATGCAGATGTTTGTAAAACCCGAAGCCGAGCTGATTGAGTATGAAAACTGGCGCAAAAAACGCTGGCAATATTACCTAGACCTCGGCTTTAAGGAAGAAAACCTAAAGTGGCACCAGCACGAAAATCTGGTCTTTTACGCTAAAGCGGCTTGGGACATTGAGTATCGATTTCCGTTTGGTTTTAAGGAACTGGAAGGTATCCACTCACGCGGTAATTACGACCTAACCCAACACCAGACCTTCTCTGGTAAAGACTTGTCTTACCTAGACCCAGTCACCAACGAACGCTACGTTCCGCACGTTGTTGAGACATCCGTTGGATTAGACCGCACTTTCCTAGCTGTGCTAACTGAATTCTATGCTGAGGATGAGCTGGGCGGTGAAACACGAACGGTACTCCGCCTACCCTATTCGTTGGCGCCGATTAAGGTCGCTGTCTTCCCCCTGCTTAAAAATAAACCAGACTTAGTAGCCAAAGCCGAAGCTGTCTACCGCTCACTCGCTAAACACCTACGAGCTGAGTGGGATGACAACGGCAACATCGGAAAACGTTACCGCCGCCAAGACGAGATTGGTACTCCCTACTGTGTGACTGTTGATTTTGAAACTCTTGAAGGTGACACTAAAGACACGGTTACCGTCCGCCAACGCGACAGCGGCGAGCAGACCAGAGTGAAGATAAGCGAACTCGTCACCTTTTTGACTAAGGCGGACTTTTAGGATTGGTTATCAGTCTGCTCCGCCCCCAAGCCCCGCCGCCTAAAAGGCGGCGGGGCTTGGGGGCACACCCCCTGCTATACTTAGCTCATGCTTAAACGTAACAAAATCGCCCTCTCTCTATTTGTAGTTTTCTATATTTCTTTTGGTGCGTACCTGACCATTTTTCAAGAAAGAATTGTCTATCTGCCCGGTTATCAGGATTTTTTGGATTGTGAAAATTTCCGAGACGCGGATAAAGTCACTTGGCAAGGAACAAGAATGTATGTCGCCAACTTAGACAGACCAACCGTTGTCCTCTATCACGGTAATGCTGGCTCGGCGTGTGATCGATTTTTTTATGCCGACATTTTTACTCGGGCGGGTTATGGTTACATCATTGTCACCTACGCCGGCTACAGTAACGACACCCGCCGCCCCTCACACGAGCTTATCAAGCAAGACGTTCGTGCTGTCATTTCTTTTGTAAATGAAAATAAAATTCCCTACCTGGTGGTAGTCGGAGAAAGTATCGGTACCGGTGTCGCCTCCTACCACGCTTCAGTACAAGCCCCTGACAGATTATTACTCATTACACCCTTTACCAGTCTGGCAGCGGTCGCTAGAGAACGTTTCTGGTTTTACCCCACCAGTCTCCTCGTTGACAATGCTTTTGACAATGTCGCCCTGCTCAGTCAGTACCAAAATCCAGTTCGAATTATCCATGGTGATAATGATTTTGTCATACCTTACCGCCTCGGTCGAGACTTGTATAATTCCCTACCCAACACTCAAAAAGAGTTTATCACCATCGCCGGCGCCGGACACAATGACTTGTTTCTGCGGACAGAAACCTATGAAGCAATAACGAGTTTCTTGCGTTCAAATTATTAAACCATAAACCCAGCCAAGCGTGGTATACTAACAACATTAAAATTAGCATTTTAGCTTGAGTATGAAATCATCTGGATT
Source organism: Patescibacteria group bacterium UBA661 (assembly GCA_002299465.1). Taxonomy (GTDB): domain Bacteria; phylum Patescibacteriota; class Minisyncoccia; order Phycocordibacterales; family UBA918; genus OLB19. Next base: position 2,352 of record DBNX01000002.1, on the reverse strand, counting down.
TGAAAAACCCCACGCACCCAAAACTACGCCCGAGAATGACATCTGGAACCCAGAAGCGACTTTTCCTGATTATTCAGTCGGGAAGGGAAAGGTTGGTCCAGAAGCCACCGCCGAGGCTGACAAACTAGCTAATGAAATATTGGAAAGTAAATACGAGGATCGCCATAATCGTAATTACCGACCCTCCGTCGCCCCTTCTGAATACCAATCGGCCAATCCTCCCTCCTCTGGATACAATCACGTTGGTCGTAACTTTGCCACCCCCGGACCAACCCGCGACAAGCGACAGCAAAAACGCTCTTTCCGTCATCGGCTTAGTGATTGGCTTAGCAAGTTTGGTTTATAACCCGCCCGCCACAGAAAAA
>DBNX01000002.1:0-1618 GCA_002299465.1 Patescibacteria group bacterium UBA661 | reverse complement strand
TATGTTGTAATTATTAACCACGAAAATTTTCACCAAATACCAGGTCCTGGCAGAGGTGGCACTTCGTCTGAGCCAATATAAGCAACTGACACGAGTTCAGATAATAAGCCATAAATAACAAGCAAAATCACCAACCATAAAAACTCTGCCACCAAAACCACCACAAAAGATTTCCAGCCATAATTACTAGCAGCAATAATTGCGGGTCCAAAAACTACAAGCACATTAAGCAGTACTGTCATAATCCTAAGAATAATAACCAGCTCCTCAGTGGTATCAATCAGTAGCATGTCATGTATAGAACCCACAAAAAAAGCGGTGCCGAAAATTAAGACAGCCGAAAGTAAGCCCAGCAAAAAATTCGTCCAGCTAATGGCCTTAACTTCAGAGGTGGAACCGATTATTTGACCGGTGTTTTTTGCCAGTTGCTGCTCTTGTTCCGAGCGTCTTTTTAAAAAACGTAACAGTAAATAAAAACTAAACAAAACTAGGACAACAATAAAAATCGCGATGGCTACTGAACTCAAATGTAATCTAAACCAATTTCCTACATATTCTCCACTAACATTAAAACTCTCTCTTTTATTAAGGTCGCTTGCCTCTTTCACAATAGGACCAAAAAAACCAATGTTTTGAACTATACCGTCTAAATTCGAGTTAGAGAAAACGGCTGGCACTGCTGCTGCTCTGATAATTAATCCAAAACTATCTTTGTCAATGTCACTGTATCCTCTGTTTTTTCTCTCAGGGAAAAACCCTCCTCAGCATTAATCGACACCCTACTTTTCTTAATCATCGACGGTACTTTTATGGTCTCAAAATCAAACCTGTACAAACCAAAACTCTTGTCTACATAACTATTAGACACGTAAGAAATAACAATAGCACCTGATTTATTTACGCCAATCGGTACTGGTAAATCCAGGGTATATAAATTACCTTGTTTTGTGTATTTGACCTTATAGTAAAAAGTTTTTTCAGAACCGCCCACAGTTCCAAATATATTTAGATAGTTCCAATCCCTATATTTCAAACAAACTGATTGTGGCAGCAAAGATTCCTCGTCATAGCGAACGCATTCCTGCGGAAGCACCATCTGATAAATCAAAATGTCTGACGGTAAAGATTTTGGCAACTCGAAAGTAAATTCTGTAAGCGGTCTTTGTCCATTGTTAACAATAATTATTTTTGCATCAACGACAGCTTCGCCCTCATTTCGAAAAAGAACATCATAAAAATGATGTTGCTCTAAGAATGTTTGTTCTTGTGCCCAAACTAGATTGCCGAAACCAAACCAAAAAGAAACTGTGATTGCAATTAAGCCTGTAGCTTTGGCAAAAAATTTATTCATTTTATTTAACCGCTGGCTGAATTATAGCATATTCAAAACTCGCGAAATCGCTTATCGAGCAACAGTCACATCCTAAATCATGGCTTTTTTGTTTTGTGCTCAGGACTGGATTTGAACCAGCATGCCCGTTAAGGCGCTACCACCTCAAGGTAGTGCGTCTACCAATTTCGCCACCTGAGCAATACGCTGTTTGCGTGTCGGTCATTATGCACGAAACTACTCGCTACTTCAAGTCAGTCCGTGCTGGTCCCCTCCCGCGGGTTTCCC
>DBNX01000013.1 GCA_002299465.1 Patescibacteria group bacterium UBA661 | reverse complement strand
CCCCCGACCGTACGGTCGGGGGCTTTTTATTTCCTCTAAATATCCAAACTCGCCATCTTGGCGTTTGATTGAATAAAGGATTTCCGACTCGCCACGTCAGTACCCATCAAGATGTCAAAAATCTTATCCGCCAACTGGGCATCTTCAATCGTTACCTGCTTGAGAATTCTAAACTCCGGATTCATTGTAGTTTCCCACAACTCTTCCGCATTCATTTCGCCCAATCCTTTGTAACGCTGGATACGCACCTTAGTAGCTTTCTTCGCCACGGTTGCATTTTCCTCCCCGGCTTCAGCTGGCTCTTCCTCCTCCACCACTTCTTCATTAACTTCTACCCCCAGATCTTTAAGCACGGCAAATTTTTCCTCGTCCGTGTAGGCGTAACGAGATTCTTTACCATATTGTATTTTATAGAGTGGCGGCTGAGCGATATAAATGTAACCACCATCTACCAATGGTCGGAAATAACGGTAGAAAAGCGTCAACAGCAAAGTGCGAATGTGTGCTCCGTCCACGTCGGCATCGGTGGCAATAATAATTTTGTGATAGCGTAATTTAGTGATATCAAACACATCACCAATGGCAGTACCGAGAGCAATCACAACATTTTTTACTTGTTCTGAGGCAAGCATTTTATCAAGACGCGCTCTCTCCACATTTAGAATCTTACCGCGCAAGGCCAAAATGGCTTGGGTTTTACGATCTCGTCCCATTTTTGCTGATCCGCCAGCCGAGTCTCCTTCCACAATAAACAGTTCCGAATCCTCCGCTCGCTTACTCTGACAGTCTGCAAGTTTTCCGGGTAGCGACATTCCTTCTAGCGCTCCCTTACGAAGCACACTGTCTTTAGCGGCTTTAGCCGCCTTGCGTGCTTTCACGGCAATAATTACCTTGTTGATGATGGCCTTGGCATCATCCGGATTCTCTTCCAAGAAATTATTAAAGGCATCACCAAAAACTGACTCCACCGCCCCCCGCGCCTCAACCGAGCCGAGCTTGGCCTTGGTCTGTCCTTCAAACTGAATCTCTGGCATCTTAATTGAAATCACAGCCGTAATACCCTCAAGCACATCATCACCGGTAAAACCAGCGTCTTTATCCTTCACCGAGAAGAAGTTATTCTTCTTAGCGTAATTATTAAGAGTCCGCGTCAAGGCGGTCTTAAAACCCGTCACGTGAGTACCGTGTTCTTGGTTGTAGATGTTGTTAGCGAATGCCGATATTCGCGGTGAGATATCGTCAACGTACTGTAAGGCAACTTCCACTGACAGCACGTTTTTGTCGAAATCATTTTTCTCGACATAAAAGATATTTTTATGAACGGGCTTTTGGTAGTGATTGTTGAAAGCTACCAGTGAGCGCAAACCACCTTCAAAATAGAAATGTTGTTGTGGCACCTCTAGTGATTCCTCAGCTAAATACATCTTACCAAGCAAGTCTAGCTTTTGACTTGTCTTTTCGTCCAACTCCCGAGCATCAATGACTGACAAACGCAACGCTTTAACCAAGTAGGCCTGCTGTCGCAAGTGACTTACTATTTTTTTGAAATCAAAGGTGGTGTCGGGGAAGATACTCGAATCAGCCTGAAAAGTTATGATGGTACCACGTTGTTTGGAAGGTCCGACTTTCTTAACCTTGCCTTTTGGTTTGCCAATGTGGTACTCCTGCATAAAGTAACCACCATCGCGATGCACTTCGGCAATAACGTGCGTGGACAGAGCGTTAACCACTGACACACCTACACCATGAAGACCGCCGGAAACTTTATAACCACTCTCCTCTCCGCCGAATTTCCCACCCGCATGCAGAGTACAAAGAATAGTTTCCAGAGCAGAAACACCAGTTTGTTTGTGAATATCAACCGGAATTCCTCGCCCATTATCTACCACCCGCACGTAACCATCTGGTAATAAAGTCACTTCTATGCGGTCAGCAAAACCACCCATCGCTTCGTCTCTGGAGTTATCGAAAACTTCCCAGATTAGGTGATGGAGACCATCTGGTCCAGTGGTGCCAATGTACATCCCTGGTCTCTTGCGGACTGGCTCCAGCCCCTCCAAAACAGCAATTGCTGATGCGTCGTAAGTACCTGCTTGTTTATCTTTTTTTGCTGCCATGCCGAAATGTTAATTAATGAAAGTTAATGAAAAATACCGCACCATTATAGCAAGAAAAACCGCCACTGTCCCCTTTCTGGCGTGGTCTATTTGAATATTTATCCAGCGGAAAACCTATATAAATTGCCGGCAATTTATATAGGTTTTATCGTGGCGGAGACAAGCCCTCCCCAGAATCTTAACGCACTTCCCAGCCCGCTTTTGCTACTGCCTGATAAATTGCTAACATTGCCCTTTCTGCATCTTCATCCGTGAGAGTTCGATCCCCGGCCTGAAAAACTAACCGGAACGCCAACGAAGTTCGCTCCGCGCGGGTAAATTCATTCATAAATGTCGTTCGTACTCGAAGTGGTCCAGCCGCGTTATTGATGACTTCCTCTACCATCTTTGCGGTCGCATCTTTGGTAATCCATAAAGCGATATCTCGACTCATAGCTGGAAAAACTGAGAATGGTTTGTAAGTGACATCGGGAGCGGTTGGTACTGTAGCGTAAGTGGTTGCTGGTGGCAGTACTGAAAGTAAGGTCGTTAAATCAAACTCCGCTACACCATTTTTTATTTGTGGCGATAGAGCGACACCCAAGTCCGCCTCTAATTTTGTTAACGCTTCCGTAAGCAACGAGTCCTCTTTGCCGGAATAACCAGTCACTTTAATTCTCGCGCCCAATGCTACTTTTGTGTATTCACTGATAAGACCGTCAGCTCCCCGCGTAAAAATATTACCGATCTCAAACACTTTCACTTCTGGCACTCCCAGCCAATCAGCCAAACCAGCGTTTTTGTCTAACACTTCTTGTAAGGATTCTGTAAGATTAGAACGGACATAAGATTTGTCTGACGCTACCGCATTTTGTAATTGAATTTTGTCTTTTTTACGAAACGACGAAGTGATGACCTCCGAAAAACCTAATGTCAGCAACCGTTCTCGAATGCGTTCGCTGTAAAAATGCCGGGCGTTGTATTCTTTAAGTGGCACCTTAACTGGTAGGACTGATTTAATTTTATCAAAACCATAAAGACGCACGACTTCCTCGATAAAGTCCTCGGCAATGGTGAGGTCCGTTCGTTCTGCTGGACCAGTGCAATTAAGTTCTCCTGATTCCAACCGCTCACACTTAATCCCCGCTCGCTTGAAAATACCCAAAACTTCATCTATCGACAGTTCCCATCCAAGCACTTGATTAATTTTTTCTGGCGAAACCGTAACCGTCTTTGGTAGGTATGGCTTGGGATAGACGTCCAGCACTCCAGCCAGCGTACCGCCGGCAATCTTTGTAATGAGTGAAATAATTTCCTGTTGTGCGTACTGAGGTAAAATCGGCGATGGGCGGTTTTCAAAACGCTTGCTGGCATCAATCACAATACCCAGCCGTCGTGCTGTCCGTCGAGTAATTACTGGGTCAAAGTGAGCAGCTTCAATAATGATGTTCTTAGTGTCAACATTAATCCCAGCGTACGATCCACCCTTCACTCCAGCTAGACCAATTGGCGTATTATTTGCCTCATCCACAATCAACAATTCGCTACCCAAACATTCAATCACCCGCTCCCCGCTCTTACCAGCTTCCGCCAAAAGCGACACTTTTTCTGCCGGCACCCCGAATCTCACCCCGAACTGCCATTTACCAGCCACTTGCGGAAATCGGTCAGCATCATAAGCATGGAGTGGCTGCCCGATGGCATACATAACGTAGTTAGTCGCATCGACAATGTTGTTGATAGACCGCTGACCCAAAGTTGCCAAGCGGTCTTTGAGCCACTGCGGCGATTCACCGACTGTCACATTTTTTAGCAGAGCAGCCGTAAACCGGGGGCACGCCTCTTGGTCACTAATTTTAACTGAAATTAAATCAGTCGGTGGCAAAGCTAATTCCGCTTCAAGTGGGTCGTGAGTGAGTTTGCTACCGATGATAGTGGCGAGCTCGCGGGCAATTCCCCGGTGCGAAAGACAATCCGAACCGCGGTTAGGCAGCACCTTAACATCAATCGCCACATCGCTACCAACAGCCTGCACTCCCTCGATCTCAAAAGCGTGAAAAGTGAGGAGTCTCTCGATTTCCTCGGGCGGGGGCGTTTTTTCTCCCAAATAATCCTTAAGCCAATTATACGAAACTATCATAAGCAAAACTAAAATTGCGAAACGAAACGCAAATCGCCTGTATAAAGATGACGAATGTCATCAATCCCATACTTCATAACCGCCAAGCGATCAATTCCTACTCCAAAAGCAAATCCCGTATAAGTCTTTGCGTCCACTCCGGCAGCAGTCAGTACATTCGGGTGAATCATTCCCGCTCCCATAATCTCAATCCAGCGGTTGGCTAACTTGCTCGGGCTGTTCCTAAGCATCACATCAACCTCCACACCCGGCTCCACAAACGGAAAGTAACTCGGTCGGAAACGTACTTCCACGTCGCCGCGAAAAAAGCGTGAAAAAAAATACTCGATCGTACCGCGCAAGTGTCCTAAGTGTGCTCCTTTATCCACGTAAAGTCCTTCTAGTTGGTAGAATTGTGCTTCGTGGGTCGCGTCAGTGGCTTCGTTTCTGAAGACTTTACCGGGGACAATAATCCGCACGGGCGGGGTGTGAGTCTCGAGATAGCGACTCTGTACGGGACTAGTGTGGGTGCGTAAGACCATCGGACTTGGTGTGTCTTCTGGCTTAAACCAGAAAGTGTCTTGCATATCTCGTGCTGGATGGTAAGGTGCAACATTTAGTTGGTCAAAATTATAATGCTCGGTTTCTGCCTCTGGACCTTCCGCAAAAACAAAACCGAGCTCAGCAAAAATGCCGTTGATTTCAGCGACCATCTGACTAATCGGGTGGCGGTGTCCAGGTTTTTCAATCATACGTAAAACATCATAACACACTACTCTTGGGTCACAATTACCTCTGGCAAAACTTCAAAAATTAAATCCCCCTCTTTAACATACACCCCACCTCGATAGACAATAAACGCTAAGTCCGCACCGAGATAAAGTGGTTGGGTATTCTGCCACGCCCGATCGTCAATCTCGGTTACGTAAATCCCGTCAGCTAACTGTACGATAACTAAGTTGTGATTGTATGGGAAAAAATCAAAATCTACGATGGTTTGCCCTTGCCGATTAATGCGAATGTCGGTGCGACATTGCTCAGTGGTAGTAGCTGGCGCTGGCAATGATTCGGTAAACTCCGGACCTAAAATATTCTCAGTATCAACTATCTCAACCAAATCTTCTGTCAAAGCCGGAACGTGGTCTTCGCAAAAATAAAATGGTACTTGGCGAAAGTTATCAGCCTCAGCCCGAGCGTAAAGTTCTTGTCCAGATTCATAGAGAGTCAGCACCCCTTGAGTCACGGTTGTTGTCCCCAGCGCTTCCCCATCCGTTATGGTCGTAGTGGCAAAGCCAAAAGCTTGTTCTTGTTTTGCTTCCGCCGCAGCACGCGCCGCGGTTGTTGACGCTTCCACAGCAAATAATTCTCTCAGTAAAGTGTGTTCGGTGTTTATTCGATACGCAGAAGTGGCGGTGCTGGTTGCGATGTGAATTAATGTGTTGGCTGCCTCAATGTAAGAAAAAACTGGTGTGGTCGTACTCTGCTCAAAGACAACCGCTTCCCCAGCCACGGTTGTATAGGCCGGCACCAGACGCACTTGCGGTACTAGCGGTAAATTAAAAGCTTCTGCTTCCGTCACAATTCGCGGCTTAACATTTAATTCTTTCACCCAAGTATGGGTCCCGGGTGCTTGCACGTGTAGACGATGCCAACCCGGTGTCACCCCCTGAATGTAGAAAGCATCTCGAAACAAACGCATGTCAGTGATCAATTCTTCATTCAGATAAATCTCACTCTGTGGCGCATCAGCGATGATATAAAAAGCTCCGGTCAACATGAGGGCGGGCGTGGGTGCTGTAAAATCATAGCGGTAACCAGTCGCATAGAAGATGGCAATCGGCAAAATAATTAAAAAGGTCGCCACCAAACCAAAAAATACTGATTTGCGCTTAGTTTTGGTGAGTGATTTAACTTGCGGTTGCATACTTTAATCAATTAACGACTTTTTATTATTTAATCCGCTGTTTGGGAGTAACCCAAAAGCCCATATACCGACCCAGCATCAGCCGTGTCTGAGCATCCAGACCAGGAATGGCACTAAAGATAATCATTGTGGCTGGTACCATAATCCACTGCAAAGCCATCACCACATAACGAAAACGACTGGTGCCATTCGGGCGAGGAGGAATAAGTGACATTGAAATGATTGATGATATTACTAGACCAAACATCGCCAGAATCAGCAAATCGCGCACCATAATCGGAAGATTATAAGAAAGGACTGTCTGATGGAATTCCCTACCGCCCAGAAAAATTGGGGCCCAACCTAAAATAAAAAGCATGATAGGATTGGTAGTCAAAGACCAGTACCCCTCGGCTTGCTGCAACGCAATAGTTATCCTACGCTTCAAAGAAATGCTTTTATTTTGTCTGAAATGATAAAGCAGATAACAAAGATTTTCTACTCCGTATGTCCAGCGCCGATGCTGTTTGTAGATTTGTTTAAGAGTCAACCATAATGAGGGGGCGGCATTGGCATCCATCGACACCGGGTACGATAACGGCACCACGCGGTAATCACCGTTATTGGCAATGAGGAGATTCCAGAAAATACGAGAGTCTTCACTGACCATATTTTTCTGCCAGTAACCGACTTCATAAAGGGCCTGAAAACTCACTGAATGTGAAGAAAAAGTCACCATTCGTTCTGGTCTTTCTTGCTGAATCATTTCCCAGAAAGTACTACTCATCGCCACCACTCGCGACACGGCTGGTGCTTCCCAAATATTGTTATTAAAAATTGGCACGGGTTGAAAAGAGCTCTTGAGGGGCTTTTCTGCTTGTAAAAAATGCCATACTAAACAGTTAAAATAATCTGGATAAAGAACTGTGTCGATATCAAAGATTGATACGAGCGTCTGGCGATAATCGATTTTATTTGGGTTGAGATAATTTACTCTGGCGTATTCAGCGGCGTAAGCGGCATTAGAACCCTTCCCCGCCATTTCTCCCGGCAAATCCGCCGGGTGAACCGGTGTTAAAAAACCACCAAATAATTCCCCGTACTGTGCCTTCATTTGTTTTTGGGTCTCGGTGGCTTCAGACCCAGCCCGCGCTTCTGCCGCCAACACCACCACGATTTTTTTAAGATCATACTTAACTCTGCTTAGTGCCGCCAAACTCAAAGCCACCACCTCCGCTGGCTCTTTATAGAAAGGCAAAATAACCACCTGCGTTAAATGCTGATACTTAAAGCCGTTAAGCATTGCTTGCCAGTCCAGCGTCATATGGTGGCGAATCCGCTTGCAATTATGACGCAAGTGATAAGACAAAAAAGCCGTCTTAAGGACCCAGTACAAGGCAAACGCGATGATGAAATAAGACGCAATAACTGGCTGGTAAATAGAAAGCAGAATCACACCAAGTAGCGTGGTCCACGAAGCCAAGCCGGGCAAAATTTCTAATAAACGGTAAAATAGTTTTCTCTTACCAGATAAATCTGTGGCTCTGCCCACATGAAAATCCTCACGACGAGCGTATGGTAGCAACTGGTTATTTTCATCAACCCCCATAAAGTATTGCCGAGTATACAACGAATACGGCTATAAATAAAGAGTTGTTGTCTACCCGACTTTTCTATAAACACCCAACTTCTCAGGGCTACTTTTTACATAGAAAAAACTCTCTAAAAATCTTTTTCTAGAAACACCTGCCAGATTATTCTTCCTTCCGACCCACGGTTTACAAAACTTTGTTACTGTCTCCCAGACAGTAACAACTCTACCAACTGAGCATTTTTATCCGTTGTG
>DBNX01000005.1:571-21159 GCA_002299465.1 Patescibacteria group bacterium UBA661 | reverse complement strand
GTCTGTGTGGGCGACGCCGCGCCACCTCCTCCTTTTCCTCACCCTCCTCCTCACTTTCGTATTTCTAACACCAACCCCAGCCCACGCTGCCACCACGACCATCTCCGGCACCCTCTTCACCGCCGACCGCACCACCCCCATCACCACCCCGGAAACCATCACCCTGGCTCTCTTTGCCACCACCACCTTAGCCACCTTCAGCACCACTACCGAATCCGGCACCGGCAACTTCACCTTCACTATCGACCTAGGGCAGAGTATCGCCACCGGTACTCCGCTCACCGTCTTCCTCGATAACAACAACGCTACCCTCAACGCCGTTACCGTCACCAAGACCAGTGGCACCACTACCGTCAGTGGTCTCTCCCTCTTTACCAATCACCTCGTCCTCCGTAACGAGGGGACAGGCACCACCACCCAAGCTTCGGATCTCACCCGCTTTGATAACACCAACGACTCCGACCTCAACTTCATTGCCTCTACCACCCTAGACCGATTAACTGTCCTTGGTACCACCACGCTCCTCATTGCCTCTGGTACCACCTTCCACCTCAATCTCCCCCTCACTGCCCACTCCCTGGAAATTGCTACCACCGCTACCGCCTGGGCGTCTTCGACGCTGACCCTTACGGGGAACTACACCAACAATGGAAACTTCTCAGCTTCTGACCCTACCTGGATCTCTCGTTCTGCCGCCGGCAATGATGACTCCTGGAGCGCCATCACCCACGCCAACGGCCTCTTCGTAGCGGTGGGTGGCGGACCCGACCGCGTCATGACCTCGCCTGATGGTGTTACTTGGACACCGCAGATAGTTCCAGAAGCAAATGCTTGGTCCAGTGTTGTTTTTGGTAACGGTCTCTTCGTAGCGGTAGCGTGTGGTATCAACGCCACCACTTGTAACACCACAGCGGGGGGCAATCGTGTGATGACCTCACCTGATGGTAGCACTTGGACAGCGCGACCAGCCGCGGCGGCTAACCAGTGGACATCAATCACCTTTGGCAATGGACTTTTTGTGGCGGTAGCTGATGGTGGTACGAATCGCGTGATGACCTCCCCGGATGGCATCACTTGGACTACTCGTACTCCGCCAGGAAATCCTTGGCGTTCTGTCACCTTCGGCAATGGTCTATTTGTGGCGGTAGCGGAAGGGGGTCATAATCGCGTCATGACCTCACCCGATGGCATCACTTGGACAGGAAGAGCTGCCTCTGTTGATGACTCCTGGCAATCTGTCATCTTCGGTAACAATCTCTTCGTGGCGGTATCAGCCGGAGGTAGACTAATGACCTCACCTAATGGTATCAACTGGACCAGTCGCTCTTTACCACCAGAGCCGATTATGTTGCAATCTGTCACCTTTGGTAACGGTCTCTTTGTGGCGGTGGCGTGTGGCATTAACGCAGCGGGCTGGTCTTGCGCTAATGATGTTGGTGGTAGTCATATAATAGCTTCAGTTGATGGTATCACTTGGACTAGTCGTTCAGTCCCGGAGGGTAACCAGTGGCGCGCTATCACCTACGGCAACGGTCTCTTTGTGGCGGTCTCTGATTCTGGTGTGAATCGCGTAATGACTTCGCCTGAATCTTTACCGCTAACCCTTGCTGGCACCATCACGCAGACGCTCGCGGGTGGTATGACAGGCGCCAACACGTTACCGGTTGTTATAACGACCGGTAGCGGCACTAAGACTTTCTTAAACAACGCTTCCACTACCGATCTAATCGTTGCCACTTCTTCTGGTGCGGTCACTCTACCCACCAACTTCACCTTAACTGGGAGTTATCTAAATAATGCTACAGTTACCGCTCCAACCAACTTTTTCTTTACTGGCATTCACCAAATTGCCACTGGCTCCTGGAACGGTACACCGAATCTCACGCTTGGGGGCAGCGGGCGTAAGACTTTTGTCAATAACGCCACCACCAGCAATATTGTGGTGGCAAATGGTGTGGAGTTCATCCCACCTACTAATCTCACCATTACCGGTAGTTACACCAATAATGGGACAAGTACCAGTGTGGGAGGGTTGTGGAATAGTGTGCTAATGCCAACTATGACTTTTTTTTCTGACATCACATATGGCAATGGTATGTTTGTGATGGTTTCTATTGCTGGTAGTCACTTAGCCAGAACTTCGCCGGACGGTATCACTTGGACTGGGCAGTCTGTACCAGAAACTAACTCCTGGTCGGACATAGCTTATGGTAACGGACTCTTCGTAGCAGTGTCATCAAATGGGACTAACCGCGTCATGACCTCCCCCGACGGCATCACCTGGACCGCTCGGGCAGCTTCGGAAGCAAATGCTTGGTCCAGTATTGTTTTTGGTAACGGACTCTTCGTAGCAGTGTCATCAGATGGGACTAACCGCGTCATGACCTCCCCCGACGGCATCACCTGGACCGCTCGGGCAGCTTCGGAAGCAAATGCTTGGTCTGAGATAACTTTTGGTAACAATCTCTTCGTGGCAGTAGCGACAAACGGCACCAACCGCGTCATGACCTCCCCCGACGGTATCACCTGGACCCCGCGGGCAGCAGCCAATGTTAATGAATGGACAGCCATCACTTATGGCAACGGCCTCTTTGTGGCTGTAGGGCAAAGTGGTGTCAATCGCGTCATGACCTCACCGGATGGTATCACTTGGACTCCACACCCAGCACCATCGGCAACCTGGATGCAGTCTATTGCTTACGGCAGCGGGCTTTTTGTGGCGGTAGCGGAAGGGGGTAATAATCGCGTCATGACCTCACCTGACGGCAGCACTTGGACTACAACTATAGCTCCAATTTCTAACTGGACAAATATTACCTATGCCAACGGTCGTTTCGTGGCGGTAGGTAGACATTCAAATATTTCAATGATTCACATAGTCGGCACCACCACCTTCTCCGGCACCACCACCCAGAACATCAGTGGCTCTCTCACGGGCGCGAGCGCCTTCGGTCACGTCACCTTCAGTGGCGCCGGCACCAAGACTTTCCTAAGCAACTCCTCCACCTCTGACTTCACCATTGCCAGCAGCAGTGGGGCAGTGACGGCACCCCCAGCCCTCACCATCTTTGGCTCATACACCAACCAAGCCACCTTCACCGCCGGGACCGGGACCGTGTTCCTCGCTGGTACCGACAACCAAACCATCGCTGGTACCCTCACTGGTCCCTCTGCCTTTAACAACCTCATCCTCACCAACAACACCGCTACCACCACCTTCAATAACGCCCTTGCCGTCACCAACACCTTAAGAGCCGACCCCGGCACCACCCTCACCCTGGCGAGCGGCGCCACCACCACCATCACGCACCTCAACCTCACCGGTACCACCAGTCGCCCCATCACCTTAAACAGTACAGCGAGTGGCACCCGCGCCAATCTGGTGGTTGCCAGCTCTTCCCAAGTCTCCTTCACTACCATAAGGGACTCGAACGCTTGTGGTAGCACAGGGGGTAGAATTGACGTCACTACCAGCTTCGGGATGACCGATGGTGGCAATAATCAATGTTGGCGGTTTATTGCGGCGACGGGTACGCCTAGTATTGCCCTCGATCGTTCTTATGCTTTCTTTGTCGGGCAAGCCACCACTACACTTGGTCCCATCACTATTGTCGAGGCAAGTGAAGACCCGGGCATCACCACCGCTCTCGACATTCGACTTTCGATCGCCACGACGACGACTGACTTTCGTTTTGATGGGACGGTGGGGGCGTTGGTTTTTGGTGGGAGCGCCGCCGGTAAAGTCGCGGGGACGGTTACCTACGCGGACGGCGGCGCGACGGTAGTGATTGATGTGACAAGTAACTTTGCGGCTTCTGATACGCTGACGATTGAGGGGTTGGCAGTTGGTGGCTTTACCGGTATCGCGGCGACCACCAGCCGGTTGGCTTTACACACTACGGGCACCAGCACCGGCACACCCGCGACTTCAACTAGTGAGACTTTCCGCATCGTGGGGTCGGCGGTACTGAGTGAACACAGCAACGGGCAAGCCACCAACCAATTCAGTTTCCGTAACGAAGATGAGGCAACTCTGTACGCATTTCGTCTGACTCCCAATGGTGAAAACGCCACGGTTACCGATCTGGTGCTTACACTAAGTGGAGTGCAAAAAATGGATACTACTAATCTCATTAACCTCGCCTTGTACCGCGATAACAACAGTAACGGCGTGCGCGATGGGGGAGACTCGTTGCTATCTGGTGGCGGTATTATGACGCTAAATGGACAGCACGGGGCGATTACTTTCAGTGCGGACTGGCTGGCAGAGGGGGCGGCAAATTACTTGGTGGTAGGGGATACGCGAGCGTTAGCGAGTGGGGTGATGATGACTTTCAGCTTGCCTGCGAATGGTGTGACGGCGACTGGAGTTATTTCGGAGTGGCAGCCGCAGATTTTGGGAGCGGTGACAAAAATCCAGCATTTGCGCAATCTTAGCGGTGGTAGCGGTCGGGTGGGTGACGCCGCCCCTGCCGGTAGGAGTGTGGAAGCAGGCGGGGGCGCTGGGGGCGGCGTCAATGTTGGTCAGGAACCAGATGGTGAAAATATTGCCTCCGATCCAGATTTCCGTCGACCAACGGATACCGGCATACCCAATAACGAATGGACCAACGGCACTAATGCTTTAGCTTCTGATGGTGTGTATGCCACCGCCGCGAGCGTGAATCTCCGTCAGACTTACCACAACTTTGGTTTTGCCATTCCGAGTGGTAATAGTATTCAGGGGATTGTGGTCAAGCTAGACGCTTCGGGAGCGCCGGCAGGAGGAACGATTGATGTGGGACTATCGTGGGATAATGGCGCGTCTTATACGACAGCCAAAGCCACACCGACTTTGCTGGGGACGGATGTTGTCTACACGGTGGGCGGGATTGCGGACGGATGGGGAAGGAGTTGGAACGCAGCCGAGTTTAACGATGGAACATTCTTACTTCGAGTGACGGCTCAGCCGAGTGGTGGCAACACCTTGCGTCTCGATGCTCTTGAAATCCGAGTGCACCACCAGGCGGTAGGTGGCGGCGCGGGGGGCGGAGGACGGATTTAGTTTTTAGTTTCCCGAGGTCTTGCCTCGGGAAACTGGTAGCGACATCGGCTGAAGTTATACACAAACGAACCGATTAAAGTAAAAATTACAGTAAATTATTTGCTAAAATTAAAATATTAATAATTATAAAAATATGAACACACAACACGTTATTATTTCTTTGGGTCAAGCGTTGCTGGCGGCGGGGTTGGTGCTAGTATTGCTGGCAACCAGCTTTTTCATCCTAGAGCCAAAAGTTGGACTAGGACAAACTACAGCAGACTTTACCATCAGGACAGTTATTACTGACGAAACCTCTTTCTTGGTAGTGCCAGCTAACGTGCAAGCCACCACTTCAATTAATGGTATTACCGGCGGTACGGCTAATGGCTCAACTACAGTGGTGGTGCGGACCAACGACCCGCAAGGTTACAATATGTCAATTAGGTTTTTTAACAATGGTACAGCTAATGCTATGCAAGGAAGCGTGGTTGGTGGTAATAACCGAATTATGGACTACCCGACTAGCGGAGAACCAACCTTTAACTTCTCAACAGCCAGTACATCAGCGGTATTCGGTTACACAGTAAGTGTTCCCAGCTTTAGGGAGTTGGACTTGGATCCATCTTTTCGCGATGACGGGGCGTCTTGTAATACTGGAAGTTCTGATGCAACAGACCGTTGTTGGATGGAACCGACGATTAGCAATTTCCAAATAATTAACACCAACGCCCCAGCACCAGCTTCCACCAGCACCATTCATTTCCGTATCCACGTTCCCAACAACCCCAGTCCGATGGTTCCTGCCGACACTTATACCGCCACCGCAACCTTGACGATAACCAGCAATTAGTAGTACTGTAGTCATATCTGTATGGCTATTTGTAGGTTACGTTTACTTGGTTTTCTGTTAATTTTCTCACTGAGTTTTGGTTTGATTTATTTACCAGCTTTAGCCCTAGCTCAAGCTGACATTCCTGCCAATAATGCCGAAGGCACAACTGAAATAGAAGAGACAGTGGAGGCAGTGAGTATCCCTGCAGTACCCACAGAAACTCCTTGGTATAGAGTAGAACAACTGTCTGGAGACAACCTAGCGGTGGGTGATTTTGTGGTAGGTCCGGGTCAGGTAGAGATAGAAGTGCAACCAGGGGAAACCAGAGTGGTTGAGATTTCTATCACCAATCGCATTAGTGACAATCGCACCTTCAGCTTGTCAGTAGAAGACATTAAAGGTTCTCAGGATGCCACGGAGACACTACAACTCCTCGGTGATGAAATTGGTCCCCATACCATCAAAGATTACATTAGTCTCCCCGATAACGAAATTTTATTAAACTTAGGACAAAGGGCGCGGGTGCCGGTAACAATTACCGTACCGAGGGACGCCGCGCCAGGTGGCTATTATGGTAGTCTGCTAGTATCAACCATTACTACGGACGAGGCAAATGCCGGCGCGGCGGTTAATTCACCGGTAATAGCGCGAATTGGTACCCTCTTTTTCATCACTGTTCCGGGCGAAGTGGAGCGAGCGGGAAGGCTGACCGAATTAGCTCTAAAAAACTACCAGTGGTGGTACGAGCGCGGACCGATTAACTTCAACATTTTATTTGAAAATACTGGCTCCGTGCACCTTAACCCGCACGGGGAAGTTCGCATCACTAATTTGTTTGGTGAGGAAGTGGGCTTTGTCGAGTTGGAGCCGTGGTTTGCTCTACCGGACTCATTGCGTTCGCGGGAGTTTACTTGGGATCGGGAATTACTCTTTGGTCGCTATGTTGCGACAGCCGCTATCAATCGCGGTTACGATGAGATCGTGGACAATGCTCAGGTGGTTTTTTGGGTAATGCCGTGGAAAATTGTTGGCGGAGTTTTTCTGGTGGTATTCATAATTGTTTTTGGTCTGCGCGTTTTCTTCCGAAAATTTGAGTTCAAACGAAAGACTTAGTTAGTCATGTCTAATATGCTAATCCGTTCTTTGTTTCATTCAACCATAATCTCTATCCTAATAACACTAGGTTTGTTTCTGTTGGCGACAGTGAGCTTGGCCCAGGTGCGGACTAGTAATAATTTTCAACTAGAAAGCGACAGCATTAATTTTGGGGGTGCGTTGGCTACTTCTAGCGGTTACACACTGGAAAGTACTGCGGGGGAAGTGGCGACTGGTCTCTCGGAAAGCCCAGCTTACCGTTTGGGAGCTGGGTACCAGCAGATGTTAGGATCTTTTCTCAGTATGTCAGTACCGACTAATGTGGTAATGACACCAAACATTAGTGGTATAACGGGCGGAGTGTCTAATGGTTCAACCAGCGTCTTGATTTTGACGGATAGTGGTGGTGGCTACCAACTGACTCTGGCGGCAGCAAATGCACCAGCGATGCGTAAGGGTAGCGATGTGATTGCGGATTACGCACCGACTTCGGCACCGAATCCGGATTTTAATTTTGTGACGGGGTTAAGTGATGCTCATTTTGGTTTTTCACCGCAGGGGAGTGACGTAGTGATGCGGTATCGTAATAACGGATCGACTGCCTGTAATATCGGTACGCTTAGTACAGCGGCGGTCTGTTGGGATGGTTTAACCACTACGCCGAGGATAATAGCGCAAGGCACTGCCAATCAGCCGAATGGAGTTACTACCACACTACACTTTCGAGTTGGGGTGGGGGGTGGGGTAGTGGTGCCGGCGGGTGAGTATATTGCCACGACTACCCTGACCGCCTTGCCGTTATGAAAAAGTTAAAACTCTTTTTTTGCACAATAATCATTTTCATTGTGCCGCTTGCGGTGGCGGCGATGCCTAGTAGTGAGTTTATTTTTCAAGTCAATGTTGGCGGTGACACAACTCCACCCACCACACCAGTGTTACAATCGGTGACACCAGTTTCTCCTAATCAAATTGATATTCAGTGGGGTCCGTCTACGGATAATTGGGTTTTTGGTGGTTATGTACTGTTACGAAACGGACTGCCTATCGCCACTACTACTCTCCAGAGTTACAGTGATATGGGTTTGACTCCGGAGACGCTATACACTTACGAAGTTTATGCTTTTGATGCGGGGTTTAATATTTCGAGCACTTCAAATAGCTTGGCGACGATGACGTTGCCAGTGGTTATTCCGCCGCCACCCGCTGCTCCCGATCCGGTGGGAGTAAGAACCGGCACGCAGCTAGTCCAAGTGACAGATTTTTCGATTGTGCCGGATACCCAAGCGGTAGTGGTGAGCTGGGAGACAAATAGACCGACACGGACGGCTTTGCGTTGGGGTAAGACCGACGCTTACACCGGTGGCTTCAGTGTAAGCGAAGTGTCCGCTACAAGGCGGGTGATTACTATCACTGACTTGGAACCAGGGACGCGTTATTACTTCGAGCTAGTCGGTTTTACTCCTAGTGGTCAGGCAATTGTTTTGCGTACCGGCGAATTCACTACGACTACCACCTTACCCGCTCGCGTAATGCCTAACGTGGAGAGGCTGACGGTAACGGTGAGTAATGGTGATGTTACCTTGCGGTACCGTCTACCAGCGGGGGAAACGGACGCGCGGGTGCGGGTGGTAAGGAGTCATTTGGGCTGGCCACGCGATCGACTGGATGGGGCGGTGGTCTATGAAGGTACGAACGACACAGTGGTAGATAGGGATGTTTTTTCTAAACACGAGACGCAGTACTATACAGTTTTTGCAATTGGCGCTGACGGCACTATTTCCTCGGGCGCGGTCGTGACGGCTCGGTTGGTACCACGAGAACCAGAAGTAATCCCACCATCTCTCCCGTTACCAATTACTCCACCGTCGGCTACTACCACTCCAACCACTACTCCACTTCTACCAACGGAGCCAGAGTTACCCAGGGCTTTAGAATTGTTATCACCAGAAGTGATAACGTTATTACAAAACGGTCGGATAAACAATTTGGCAGAAGAAACTATCACGCTTGATAAAAGAGAAGCATTCACGATTCGGATCGCCGCGACCGCTCTACCACCACACCTTAAATCAATCGTAGTGACCTTACTCGACCCCACCAACCAGCGTCAGCAGTACTCATTTATTTTGAGATTAAATAACGCTGGTGATGCTTACGAAGCGACTATTTCAGCGCTCGGGGTAGCGGGGGCGTCACGCTTGCAAGTTGAAATTTACGATTACAAACAAATGGTCGTTGGTCGGTACGCGGTGCCGATTAATTTTGCGGTAGTTACCGAAACAGCCCCGCCGGTTTTGTTTCCGGATGCACTGGTGTCGGTTTTGGCACCCGGGTGGACATTTTTACTAACTTTAATTGTCATTATTTTCATAAGCGGTTTGGGGTGGTGGTTGTATCGTCGCAAAACTGAGGATAAAAACTAGTGTCCTTTCCTGATTTTGTCGCTATAGTATTAGGTAGTTATCATTAGTATAGTAAATTGAGTTTCATATTTATATGGTTCGTGTCGCAATCAATGGGTTTGGTCGAATTGGACGCACGTTTTTTCGGCTGGCGCAAGGCAACCCACATTTTGAAATAGTAGCAGTTAATGATTTGGGTGAGGTGGCTAATTTAGCTTACTTGCTTGAGTATGATTCGGTGTATGGACGTAGCCCATTTCCAGTTTTGGTTAAAGATAATAAATTAGTAGTGCAGGGTAAGACGGTTTCTTTTTTACAAGAACGAGAGCCGGCGAAGATACCATGGGGAGCACTCGGGGTAGAGGTGGTGGTCGAAGCGACTGGTTTTTTTACAACCTACGAAGGGGCTGCCCAACATTTGAAAGCGGGGGCCAAGCGAGTGGTTATCTCAGCGCCCGCCAAAGGCGAGGCGGCAGCAGGAGTGGCGGGGGCCACCGTCTTGATGGGGGTGAATGATAATCTCCTTAAGACTTGTCAGGTGACATCGAATGCTTCTTGTACTACGAATGCTACGAGTCCGCTTATCGCCATTCTTAAGGAAGTCATCGGAATTGATAAAGCGGTTCTTAACACCGTGCACGCTTACACCGCCTCGCAGTCGCTGGTAGACGCGCCGAGCAAAAAAGATTTTCGGTCAGGACGAGCGGCGGCAGTAAATATCGTACCCAGTACGACCGGCGCCGCTATCGCTACGACACTAGCGCATCCAGACTTAAAAGATAGATTTGATGGTATTGCAATGCGGGTGCCGGTCGCGGTCGGTTCGATTGTCGATGTGACTTTCATTGCCAAACGCGATACCACGGTGGAGGAGGTTAACAACGCCCTGATTGCGGCGGCTAAGGAATCGCGCTGGCGAAATCTTTTTGCGGTAACTGACGAACAGATAGTTTCAACTGACATTGTTGGTTCTCGAGTGGGTTCGATTGCAGATTTGTCGTTTACTAAAGTAGTGGGGGGTAATTTAGTGAAAGTATTGGCTTGGTACGATAACGAGACGAGCTACGCCCAGACGCTAGTTGAGCACGTGGCGGGTGTTGCCAAAACCATCAATTCCTAAAACACCATTTATGCCAGAGACAGCTAATTTAACTTTTCATCTGGCGACTGACCACGCTGGACTCACTCATAAAAATATTCTCAAGGATTGGCTTCTTGCGAAAGGTTTTGTCGTAGTCGATCACGGCGCAGAGACGTACGATGCTGATGATGATTTTCCCGATTTCATCAGTAAAGCCGCTGCGGCGGTGTCGGTTGACCCAGAGCGGGCGCGCGGGTTTATTTTTGGTGGTTCGGGTAATGGTGAGGCAATGCTGGCGAATCGTTACCAAGGAGTGCGGGCGGCGGTTTATTATGGACAGCAGAAGGAAATTGTCACTCTCTCTCGCACTCACAACAACGCCAATATGCTAGCCATCGGGGCGCGGTTTGTGAGCGAGAGCGAGCTACTAGAGGTGGCTAAAATCTGGATTGAGACAAGCCCGTTGCCAGACTTAAAGTACAGCCGTCGCAACGAAAAAATTGAACAACTGACTAGACTTAACCGCAATTTATGATTCCGATTGTTCCAGCTTTAATTCCCAAATCAGCGTCAGAAGTGCGGGAAGTTTTGCCACTTTTACAATTTTCACCCGAGGTTCATTTGGATGTAGTGGATGGACAATTCGTGCCTTTTAGTTCGTGGCCGTATCAACCAAAGGGTGTGCCGGCAGAGGTGCGGGCTGTCACGGATGGGTTTACACTCGAAGTTGATTTAATGGTGGCAGACCCACTTCCCGCCGCCAAAGAGTGGGAGGCGGCGGGGGCGGATATACTAGTGTTTCACCTCGAAACAATTACACTAACAGACTGGCAAGAGTACTGTCGCACTAGTAAGTTGTCGCTCAGTATTTCCGCACTTAACGATACGTCCTTAGATGCACTACTTGAGTACGCTAAGACGGCTGAGGCTATTCAACTAATGGGCATCAAAGACATCGGTGTGCAGGGGCAACCGTTTGACAGGCGAGTGTTAAACAGAATCGAAGTAATGAAAAAACATTTTCCGCAGTTACCAATTACTGTAGATGGTAGCGTCAACAAAAATACGCTTAGGGAATTAGTAGCGGCAGGGGTAGATCGCGTGATTTGTGGTTCGGCGCTGGTGAAGGCACCAGACCCAGCGGTGGCTTATGCGGAGTTGCGGGTGCTGTTAAATTAGAGCCAAAGAAACTTTTTAATCACCTCTCCCGAGGCAAGTCCTCGGGAGACATAAATTAACTAACAGGCAACACTAGGTATTAGAGGAGCGAGTTGTTATACTTTTCTTGCATATGCATTACATATCGTCTTCCGAAGTAAGAAAGTTGGAACTTAAGGCCAACCAAATTAGACAAAGTATTATTGAGATGTTGGTGGTGGCGGGGAGTGGTCACACAGCTGGACCACTCGGGATGGCGGATATTTTTACACTACTGTATTTTCACACCCTGCAACATGATCCTAAAAATCCTGATTGGGAAGAACGAGATCGGGTAGTACTTTCCAATGGACATATTTGTCCAGTTTTGTACGCCACACTAGCGCACGCGGGATATTTTCCAGTGGAAGAATTGTTGACGTTGCGTAAGTTTGGTTCACGTTTGCAAGGACACCCGCACCGAACAGCGTTGCCAGGATTGGAGACTAGTTCGGGACCTCTAGGGTCGGGTCTGTCGCAGGCGGTAGGAATGGCTTTGGCGGAGAGAATTGACAACCCTTACTCGGCAAAGTACATCTACTGCTTAACTGGTGACGGTGAGCTTAATGAGGGGCAGATTTGGGAGGCGGCAATGTTGGCTGGAAAGGAAAAACTGCACAACCTCATCACAATTATTGATCGCAACGGCATTCAGATTGACGGCTACACGAAAGACGTGATGCCGCTTGAGCCGTTGGCAGAAAAATTTGAGGCGTTTGGTTTTGATGTGCAAGAAGTAGATGGTCACAACATACGAGCTTTGAATGACGCTATCGGCAAAGCGCAAGCCGTCTACAGTCAGCCGTCGGTAATCATCGCTCACACTATTGCCTCCAAAGGTGTCGATGTGTTCGAGCGGGATTTTCGATGGCATGGTAATCCGCCCGGTAAAGGACCAGAAGACCGCGTACCAAAAGCCGATCAGGCTCGCGTCGCCCTCGAGAAGTTACGTACGTTGGCCGGACTTATTTCTAAAGACGATATTTCATAATCTATGTTAGCACCGCATTTAGACAAACGTTTTGACACACCAGAGATGGTTATGCTACCGAGCCGTAACGGGTATGGTGATGGTCTGGTAGAAGCTGGTACTCGCGATGAGCGAGTGGTAGCACTGGCGGCTGATCTCACCGAATCAACGCGTACGCTGCCCTTTGCGGAAGCTTTCCCAAAACGCTTTGTGCAGGTCGGGATTGCTGAACAAAATATGGCTTCCGTGGCGGCGGGTAT
This sequence comes from Patescibacteria group bacterium UBA661, assembly GCA_002299465.1. Classification (GTDB taxonomy): domain Bacteria; phylum Patescibacteriota; class Minisyncoccia; order Phycocordibacterales; family UBA918; genus OLB19. Next base: position 8,296 of record DBNX01000005.1, on the reverse strand, counting down.
GGCAGCCCTCGGCAAAATACCGTTTATCGCTTCCTACGCAATGTTTTCGCCGGGGCGAAATTGGGAACAAATCAGAACTACCATTGCTTACAACGAAAGTAATGTAAAAATAATTGGCGCACACGCAGGGGTGTCGGTTGGTCCAGACGGAGCTACCCACCAAGCGATTGAAGATATTGCCATAATGCGAGTTATCCCAACGATGGTGGTGATCGCTCCCGCGGATTTACACGAAGCGCGGAAGGCGGTCTTGGCAGCAGCTAAATACGAGGGACCAGTCTATATTCGAGTGGGGCGAAGTAATACACCAGTCGTAACTACTCCGGAGTCGCCCTTTGAGCTCGGTAAAGCGAATGTTTTGTGGCAGAATGAAGGCGAAAATCCAATTGGTCTGGTGGTTACGGGCACTTTGCTTTTTAACGCTCTTAAGGCGGCGCAGGAGTTGGCGACAAAAGGGCAGGGGGTAACCGTCCTTCATATGCCGACTATTAAACCACTTGATACTGAAGCGCTACTGGATTTAGCAGAAGCAACGATTGGCTTGGTGACGATAGAAGAACATCAGGTGGCGGGGGGTCTGGGTGGAGCCGTGGCTGAATATCTCTCTGAGGTAATGCCAACAAAAATCATTAGAGTGGGAGTCAATGATGAGTTTGGACAATCAGGCGAACCAGAAGAATTAATTGCGCATTATGGTATGGACGTAAAAGCTATTGTGGCAGCGGCGGGGAGATTGTAATTTATACTGGTTACATCCGCTCTCCCTAGGCAAGTCCTAGGGAGACATAAAATGCATAAAAGCCCCGCAACGAAGTTGCGGGGCTTTTGGTTAAGATTCTTGATTAAGCTAGTTTATTTTTTGCGCCTCATAAGAAGCGGGGCGATTAGCGAGAAAAGAAAGTAGTTGCTCTTCGGTCAAAAGTCCAGCTTGAGCGCCGATATACTGCACTACTGACATTGAATTAACCGGTCCCCAGGTGAGGGCTTCCGCCGGCGTTTTGCCAAGCGCAATAGCGGCAGTAAAAGTGGAAGCGAAGGAATCACCAGCGCCGGTCCGATCAACTGGTGGCTTCGGGTCTGGATACATCGGCATATACCAAGCTTGGTCGTGTTCATCGACGACGTAGGCACCATTTGGTCCATCAGTAATAACAGGGAGAGTCGGTCCAAGTTTTTTGAATTCACGCAAGAGAGTAGGGACGTGAGATTCTGAGGTTTTTAGTATTTCTTGCGCCTCTTCTTTGTTACAGAAAAATATCTCGGTAACTTCATAGAGGTCACGCAGGGCTTCGTAGCCGAGTTTTATCTGGAAAGTACCGGGTTGAAATACTAGCTTAGTACCGCTAGTTTTGACGTAATTGGCGATTTCGTGGTGGTAGGGAATACCGTGTTCACCAATAGAAGAGAAGTAGATGAAACGTGGCGGCAAAGCAAAGTCGGGTAAGGTGTAAGGGAATACTTCGTGCTTAATGAGGATGGTGCGTTCTGGACCATAACGCAAAACGTAATGATAGTTAGTGTGCTTACCTTCGTGTAACTTTACATAGGCAGTATCAACTCCTTCGTGACGCAAGGCTTCAAGGCAATCTTTGCCATAACGATCATGACCAAGATTGGTAACTAGGGCGGTCTTCAGTCCGAGTCGATGGGCGGAGACCGTAGCATTGGGGGAATTGCCGACGGCATTTACCACCACCACATCATCGTAAGGTAGTTTGCTACCAAAAGGCATATGTAGGGTATAACGCCCGGTGTCCATATCCTGACTAACGTCAGCGGCATTTTTGTTAAGCTCAATAAAGGCATCAACGACGATATCTCCGATCGCTACAAAATCATATTTTTCTGACATACTGAAACATTGTAGCATCAAGTGTGTTTGACTTTGCTTTACGGGATGGGGTGTTTTGGGGAGATGATAGATAAGGGCTTTTACAGAGGGGGAACCCTATGTAAAGTGCAAGGATAATTCCACCGAGAGGGAGATTGAAGCTGGGCAGGTTTCTTGGGGTGTGTTATCGTATTGGGGTATGACAGTTACATTGCCAATCAAGGTACGAGAGAAGAAAAAAGTTTCAGATATTACAAGTAACATTCCAGGTGTAGTTTACGGACCAAAACAAACCCCGTTAGCGGTGGTGGTGGAACGTAAGCAGTTTGAAAAATTATTTAAGTCAGCCGGAGAATCGACAGTGATTGAATTGACAGGTTTGCCAACACCAGTGTCGGTCTTAGTCAAGGACGTGACTTTCTCCCCCATCAAGGGCGGGATTACGCATATAGATTTTTACGCTCTCGAGAAAGGGAAGGAGTTAGTCACTGACGTGCCGTTACATTTCGTAGGCGAAGCACCGGTAATGAAGCTGGGGGCGGTCATCAATAAAGTCTTGCACGAGGTGACGGTAGCTTGCCAAGCGGAAAATTTACCAGCTCACTTGGATGTTGATATCACAACCCTGACTGAGCTAGAAGGCCGGATTTTGGTTAAGGATATTTTGTGTCCGAAAGGAGTTAGGATTACTTCAGGATTAGAGGAAGTGGTGGCGGTGGCGGAGGCGGTTGAAGAAGAGGCTGAAACAGAAACAGTAGCGATTGATATGGATGCGATTGCCGTTGAACAAAAAGGCAAAACCGAAGATGTAAACACAGCTGCCGCTAAGTAAAGTAGATTATTCAGAATTTTAAAGTCTTGCTGAGGAGTATTGCTTTTTGTCTGTGTTATAATTACGAAGTATGCAGATAAGTGTTTTTGGTGTTAGCAAAATAAAAAAAGTTGGATACTTAGTGTTGCTGGCGATTATGGCGCAGTTGGTTTTTTCGCCAGTGGTAGACGCCGAGACGGCAAACGAAAGGCGGGCGCGTTTGGAAGCGGAATTGCAAAACGTCGAAAGACAGATTCTTACCCAACGCCGGCTGGTTGAAGATAAGCAGCTGGAAAGACGCTCGCTGGAGCGTGATGTGAGCATCATTGAATCCCAGATCAGACAAGCGCAGTTGGGTATTCAGGCTCGGACGGTGGCTATTACACAACTGATTGATCAAATCGAAGAAAAAGAGACAACAATTTCTATTTTGGATGAAAGGCAACGCAAACAGAAAGAATCACTGGCTGACCTGATACGACGTTCCGCTATTTACGAAGACTACTCACTGGTTGAGGTTCTACTCAGTCGGCAAAATTTTTCCGAGTTTTTTTCGGATGTGGCAGCTTATCAAGCCATCAAAAATTCATTGAATGAATCATTGACGATTCTACAGGAGATACACCGCGACACATCTAGCCAAAAATTACAGCTAGAAAGTAAACAGGAGACTGAAGCGGAAATGAGACTCATTCAGGAAGCCCAAAAAAGAGAGATTGAAGAGCAAGAACGTGAAAAGGAGCGCATTTTGCAGGTTACCAGAGGCGAAGAGAGGGCTTACCAGCAACTTTTGGAATCACAACAGCGTACCGCATCACAACTGAGAAACGCGCTTTTCCAACTGCTTGGCGGTGGCGGTGGTATTCCTTTCCCAGAAGCAGTTGAATTAGCTCGTTACGCTGAAAGGCAGACGGGAGTGGCAGCTTCTTTTATCCTAGCGATTCTGGAGCAAGAAACCAACTTAGGATCTAACTTAGGGGGGTGTGTTTATAACGATATGAGAGGCGGTCGGGTGGTGATGCATCCTGATCGAGACGTACCAGTCTTTCTAGCGATAGCAGAGACCTTGGGCTTTGACCCCAGAACACGCTCGGTATCTTGCCCGATTGTTACTAACGGGCAAAGATTTGGCTGGGGTGGGGCGATGGGTCCGTCGCAATTTATTCCCTCGACCTGGGCGACGTATGGCGGTTTTGTGAATCATGGCAATGGTTGGGTTTATAGCCAAGCCGCTGACGCTATCAGGCGTATAAATGGCACCAACAGTCCCTCCAATCCCTTCAATAATCGTGATGCTTTTCTAGCGACAGCGTTATTGTTGCGTGATAATGGTGCAGACGGCACGCACCGGGGAGATCGTTTAGCGGCACTTCGTTATTATGCTGGTTGGGGCGGGGCGACTAATCCGGCTAATGCTTTTTACGGTGATCAAGTAATGCGTCGAAAAGCTCGCTTGGCGGAAGAAATGCGTATTTTGGGCGGGGGTTAAGAGTTTTGCTGCGGTTAACCACCGGCAAATCGCCGGTGGTTAACCGCAGCGGGTAGGCAAATATTTAGTGTAAACTCAAGACAAAATAACTCCGCGGTAGGTTGTGGATTTGCGTTCTGGTAAAACTTTGTTATAGTAGCTCCCACATATGAAAGCTGATATTCATCCAAACAATTATCGTTTAGTAATTTTTGAGGACAACTCGAGTGGGGAGAGGTTTTTGGTTGGTTCAACTATCGAGACTCGGGAAAATCAGACTTGGACAGATGGTAAAGAATACCCATTTGCTCGAGTAGAAATTTCCAGTGCTTCGCACCCTTTCTACACCGGACAGGAGAAGATTATGGACACGGCTGGTCGGGTCGAGCGTTTCAAGACTCGTGCCGCCAAGGCAAAAGGTCGTTAATAAAAACCCGCTCGACCAAAGGTCGAGCGGGTTTTTGTGTGGTAAAAGCTGTATAATAAGCTGGAAAGCATAAGCGATATAAGTGTTAAGTATGGACTACGACGAACAGGTACTAGCGACATTTCGCGATAATCCCAAGACCCAGTTTCTGGCTGGACAGTTTTTGCAGATGGAGAAAAAATACCAAGAAGCTCTAGCGTTAGCGGAGACCGACGAGGAGATGGCTGAACTAGCCAAGGAAGAAGCTGACTTGCTAGCCAGCCAGTGTCGTGAGTTATACCAAGAGATGGAAAGAATTATTGAAGCCAATAAAGAAGAGGAGGAAAGTCCTTACGGCGTGATGTTGGAAGTGCGCGCGGGAGCCGGGGGTGACGAGGCGGCTTTGTTTGCGGCGGAATTGGCACAAATGTATTTAGCTTATGCCGAACGGCAGGGTTGGTCGTACACGACTGAAAATAAATCATCAGCACCGTCTGGTGGTTATAAAGAAGCTTCGTTTGAAATTGTGAACGCACGCGTTTACGATGACTTGCGTTATGAAACGGGTGTGCATCGCGTGCAGAGGATTCCGGTAACAGAAAAATCAGGCAGAATTCACACATCGACCGCCTCAGTAGCCATTTTGCCGATGCGACGCAAGCCAAAGATTGAGATTAGCCCAGCCGATATTCAGATGGAATTTTCTCGTTCGGGTGGGGCGGGTGGGCAGAATGTTAACAAAGTGGAAACCGCTGTTCGCTTGGTGCATATTCCAACCGGGATTGAGGTGCGTAGTCAGTCGGAACGTTCGCAGTTAAAAAACCGCGAAAAAGCGATGGCTCTCCTCACCGCTAAGCTCGAAGCCCAACACGATGAAGAAGAATCGAAACGCCACGCTACAGAAAGAAAGGATCAGATTGGAACCGGTGATCGTTCCGAGAAAATTCGTACCTACAACTTTCCGCAAAATCGCGTTACTGACCATCGGATTAAAGTTTCTTGGCACAATATTGAGGGAATAATGGCGGGCGCCATTGAGCCGATTGTGGAAGCCCTCCACGCTGTCGTGAAAAAACAATAGAGCGGGTGTTGTGAGGTACGGGTTTTCTCTCTAGGGAGAAAATCCATAAAAGTAAAACGCGCCGCGAGGGACCAGGCGTAGTAGGGACGTTCGCCACTTCCGAAAAAAGGTGTTGCGTCTTGCTATGGGATATGATAGCATCACGGGGCTCGGGCACAATGTGCCTTTACTTATAATCGAGTCTATGTCAACAAACACAAACAATTCAACACTGATCGAACGTCTCTTTTCCGTAGGGGCGCATTTTGGTTTTAAAAAGAGTCGCCGTCACCCAACGGTGATGCCATATTTATTTGGCACAAAGGAGGGTAACGACATTTTCAATCTTGAAAAAACTGCCCAGTTACTAAATAAAGCCACCGAATTATTACAAGAAGCTGGAGCTAACGGCAAGACGGTTTTGTTTGTCGGAACCAAAACTGAGGTGGTGGATATGGTTAAAAAAAGTGCCGAGAAAGTGTCCATGCCTTACGTAGTCAATCGTTGGATTGGCGGAATGCTCAGTAATTTTTCCGAAGTAAAAAAGCGCATCAATCGCTTGGCCGAATTGGAAAGTGGTGTAACCTCAGGCGAACTAGAACGCAAATACACCAAGAAAGAACGAATGGTGCTCTCTAGAGAAGCGACTAAGCTAGACCATAACTTTAAGGGAATTAGCAACTTGGTTAAGCTACCAGATTTGTTGGTGGTAGTTGACCCCAGACACGATCACATAGCGGTTAAAGAAGCACGCGCTATGAAAGTGCCAGTCATTGGCATAATGAGTTCGGATTGTGATGTTACTAAGGTGACATACCCAGTTTTGGTTAATGATTCACTACGGGGAAGTGTGTCTTTGGTTTTAGAGGAAATGACGAAAGCGCTAGCAACTGGTCAAGCAAATTATGTACCAAAGCCGGCGACAGCCAGAACTGAGACTCGTCCGCGAACGCGGGCAACGGCACCACGTGCCTAAATAATAGAGAAGAGAGGATGGTTCTTTGCTAGATAAATTAAAGTTTTTGAATTAAGTATGGAGATTACATCAGCACAACTTAAGGAACTTCGCGACCAGACTGGTATTTCGGTTATGCAATGCAAGAAGGCTCTCGAAGAAGCGGGTGGAGATATGGAGAAGGCCGTGATTATCCTCAGAAAGAAACGCAGTGAGGCAGCTGACAAGAAGTCAGACCGAGCGTTGGGGGCTGGTACGGTTGGTTACTACATTCATAATACTAACGAAGTCGCCGCGTTGGTACTGTTGGCGAGTGAGACTGATTTCGTGGCTAAGAACCAAGAGTTTGTCTTATTAGCAAAGGAGATCGCGATGCAAGTGGCGGCTACTAATCCTTCATATATTACTAAGGATGAGGTGCCTGCTGAGGTGTTGGCAAAAGCGACAGAAGTTTTCCAAGCCGAGTTGGCTGATAAGCCGGCGGAAATGAGAGAAAAAATTCTCGAAGGTAAGATGAATGCTTACTTCAAAGAACAGATTTTGCTTGAGCAAGCTTTCATTAAAAACCAAGATATCACGATTGGTGAAATGATTAAGGGTGCGGTACAGAAGTTTGGCGAAAATGTCTCAATCGTTAAGATCAGTCGTTTGGCAGTGAAGTAGGGGACACTTTATGTTAAGCATCGGTATGGTTTTTGTCTTAAGCACAACGGCTTTTCTGGTGTACGCTTTAATTACTCATTTTGAGCAAGTAAGGGGACGGCGATTTTTCCTAAGCTCTTTTCGCAATCATCTGGATGTATTTGGAGAAAGATTAGTGCTGTGGTTAGTTCGCCGGTTGCGGAGTGTGTTGCGACACACGATTAAGCTGTCTTGGTACTACAGTATTCACTCAGCTCTGAAGACGATTTTGACGGTTCTAGTTAGAATGTATGATCGTTTAGAATTAGTTTTTATAAACAATCGCGAACGAGCAAAGCGATTACGAGCTGAAAAAAAAGCGGAACAAAACTTGGGGACACAAAATCACCTTACACAAATTGAAGAACACAAGGCCGCCACTGCCCTGACCACGCAAGAGAAAAAACAACTCAAAGCCAAAAAATTGCGGGGAGATTAGCGCTTGCACTTTCTCGCAAACTCGGCATAATACTAAGCCAAAGCCACCTTAGCTCAGTTGGTAGAGTTGTTACT
>DBNX01000005.1:0-223 GCA_002299465.1 Patescibacteria group bacterium UBA661 | reverse complement strand
CAAAGTTTTGTAAACCGTGGGTCAGAAAAATGAATCTGAAAATCTGACAGACTACTCTAAGAACAAGGGACAAATTTCCTGCCTGAGAAAACCAATAATAACGCTTGCACTTTCTCGCAAACTCGGCATAATACTAAGCCAACGCCACCTTAGCTCAGTTGGTAGAGCAACGGTTTTGTAAACCGTGGGTCGTCAGTTCGAATCTGACAGGTGGCTCTAAAAA
>DBNX01000032.1 GCA_002299465.1 Patescibacteria group bacterium UBA661 | reverse complement strand
TCTAGTGCACAGTGGTTGAAAGAAATGAATAACACCATTTCGACACTCGGTGACGATTTTGCTTGGTTCCCACTACAGCTTTTTCAGTGGAATCGTAATTCACGTCGCGTATTTCACCTCCCGCACACTCTCGTCGCTTCTTTGTCAGCAGCAGAGTTTGGGGATGTGACATGGGGTGATGTTGCGTGGCCACACGACGCGTTTATCATCACGCTCGAAAAGCCCCTTTCCATCAAGTCGCTTGATGGGACGATGGAACACTACGATACCATCATGGCAAATCTACTGCCGATTGGCGAAGGGGGTCGAAAGATTATTTGTGTAAGACTGATTCAGGCCCCCAAGAGCCGCGATAAGTGGTACGGTCTGACCAGAGGCGAGCTTGAAAAGTTCATGAAGGAGATGAAGCGAAAACGTTGGCAGAAAGCAATCGACATCTGTGAGGGTGTTCGACTGAGCATGATGTCTGACTATCCGTCTGTACCGGGTTCTTGTGGCTATGCCATTGACTGTGATCTGGACAGCGACGAGCGAGTTGTTATCGAGTTCGATCAACTCGCGTACGGCTTAACACCCAACAACGCCCGTCTCATCGATCCTGAAGTGCTGTCGACCTTCAGCAAAGATAAGATGCAAATTGCTATAGTCGCCCTGCGGATTGTTGTCGGATGGGCTTTGTATCTTGAAACACTTCCGATAGACCGCATCAAGACTGAGAAGAACCAACGAAAGGTAAAAATACTCAGTGGAGGAAATCCCGGATCGATCACAAATCCCAAAGATATCTTTCGCATCGTTGGTCGTAGCGAAATCAGGTCTGGTGGTCCTAGCAATCAACGTCGCTCAATCGAGGAAGGCGGCTTCATTCGTCCGCATTGGCGACGGGCACATAAACGTCGTCCGCTTGGCAGTGCACCCGATGCCCCCAAGACAATCAAAATTTCTCAGAAGTTGATACGCGAGGACTTGGTGCCGTTGTTCGGGATCATTGGTGGCACCAAGTCAGTTATATTCCTCGAAGACTAGTCTCTCGGCATTCGTGCCGAGAGACAAGCCTTGCTTATCCAAGCAAGGCTTCTTTTTTTGCTATAATATCGTACACATGAGCACAAGTATTTCATTACCCAAATCAGAACTCCTACTTTCTAAATCCAAGAATTCATCTACAGATACTATCGTGCTATTTTTGCCGGGCATTAGTGGCAAAGCCTTTTCTGACCGTTTCCAATCTGTAGTAGATATCTCGTTGAAAACCGGCTATCCAATTGCTCGCATGAGTGCTTGGGAGAGTGAAGCAGACGTACAACAAAAAACATATTTTCATTATCAATCTGCTGTTATTGAAGCACTTGAGCATTTGCACACTCTTGGCTACAAAAAGATTATCGCAATTGGAAAAAGTTTCGGCGGGGGATTATTTCTCTCATTGCATCATGATGCAATTATTAAAAAGATTTTATGGGCACCAGCATTGGGATTTGCGCAAGTAAGTACTCTAGAAAAATTAAGGAATGAAACGCTGTCACAAATTGAAAATCTCAAAGAGATAAAACTTTCACCAAGCTTTTTATCCTCCGACAAAGCAAAATTGTGCTTTATTCATGGTACAGAAGACACCGCAATCCCAATCTCAACTTCAAGGGCTTTCGCCCTAGCTAACCCAAATGCACACATAGTTGAGGTCAAAGGTGCAGACCACTCTTTTAAAACGCCAGAGTCAGAACGAGAGTTAAATGAAGCAACGGAACAATTTTTGAGAGAGTAGACAATTGATACTAGCAAACGCTCGACAGCACCGAGTAGGCGCCGCCGCAAGCGCATCCACAGAAGTCCTGCGCCTTGCTGGCGATACGAAAACGGAGGGTGGGCAAAATGAGACCTTGATAGTTTTGTCACACAGCACGGGCCTCGTTCCGAATTATCGTACAAAACTCCGAATTTCTCCGTACTTGGTACTTCCTACCAAAAAATCCGGGCGTTTTGAATATAAAATCCACTTTCGCAGGAGTTCGACCCATTCTTTTCACTCGACACGAGTGGATGAAGCTTCGGACTGAAGTGATATCTTTTTGTTCACTAAAGAGCCCTTCTTTTTTGTGTGCCCTAGGGACGGAGCACCGAGGTTCTTATGGCCTATGCAACTAGACTGCAAACTTCTGTGCGGTTAGCGCGCGAATCCAGGTTACCCTTAAAGAAGGCGAATTTTGCATTCTCTCAGTTGTAAAATGAGGCAAGCAAATAACTTTGGTTTGAGGATATTTCCTTTCAAGTGAATTCTTTATAAAATGCTATAATAGGGTGCGTGTTTTAAGTGCCTGCTTTTAGAAAAAATGAAATTTAAGATTATTACCGACAAGAAGCCGGCTGGCGATCAGCCGAAAGCGATTGCTACTTTGGTGGCTGGTATTAAGAAAGGTGTCTCACACCAGACGTTGCTTGGTGTGACTGGTTCGGGTAAGACTTTTACCGCCGCTAACGTGATTGAGCAAATTCAAAAACCGACACTAGTCATCGCTCATAACAAGACACTGGCGGCTCAGTTGGCACAGGAGTATCGAGATTTTTTCGGAGAGAATGCCGTACATTATTTTGTTTCTTATTATGACTACTACCAACCCGAGGCGTATATGCCGACTTCTGATACTTACATTGAAAAAGAAGCCCAGATTAACGAGGAAATCGATCGTCTGCGACACGCTTCCACCCAGGCCTTGTTGTCACGCTCTGATGTCATAATCGTGGCTTCAGTATCTTGTATTTATGGTCTGGGTTCGCCGACTGAATACTTGAAAAAACATCTCAAAATCACTCAGGGTTTTAGCGCCAGTCGGGCGGAGTTACTCCGGACACTGGTTAATTTGTATTTTGAACGCACGCCAGCCGATCTGACGCCGGGTACGTTTCGGGCGGTGGGTAACACAATTGAGATTATGCCCACCAACGAACGGGCTATTTATCGGCTCAGCTTTGCTGGTGCCGAGGTGACAAAAATAACTAAAATTGACGCCATTACGCGAGAAATCATGGCTGAACCAGAAGCATTTTTTCTTTTTCCGGCTAAACATTTCGTAACGCCCGAAGCCGAACGAAAAGTCGCTATCGAAGAGATTAAGTTTGAGTTGGGTAGGCAGCTTGAGCGTTTCAAAAAGGAAGGGAAGTTGCTTGAAGCGGAACGTCTCAGACGACGTACCGAACACGATTTGGCGTTAATACGGGAAGTTGGTTATTGCAACGGAATTGAAAATTACTCGCGTCATTTTGACCGGCGTCAGCCCGGGGAAGCGCCGTACACACTGCTTTCTTATTTTCCGCACAAAGCTGACGGTACGCCAGATTTTTTGACGATTATTGATGAATCACACGTTACGCTACCGCAGCTCAACGGTATGTATGCGGGCGATCGTTCGCGTAAAGAGACATTGGTCGAACATGGTTTTCGGCTACCTAGTGCGGTCGATAACAGACCTCTGAAATTCGCCGAGTTTGAAGAGCGAATCGGACAATGTATTTACACCTCAGCTACTCCCGGCAAATATGAGTATGAAAAAGCAAAGACACTTAGTGTGCCAATGGTTGAGCAAATAATTCGCCCGACCGGATTGGTTGATCCAGAAATTATCGTGCGGCCAGTGACTAGCAAAGCTACTTACCCCGGACAAATTAAAGATTTTATTGCTGAATCAGAAAAAGTTGTTAGTCGCGGGGCGCGCGTACTCACCACCACTCTAACCAAAAAAATGGCAGAAGATTTAACTGATTTTCTGGCAGAGCGCGGTCTTAAGAGTAAGTATATTCACTCAGACGTAGAGACCCTAGAACGCATTGAGATTTTGACGGATTTTCGCAAAGGAAAGTTTGACTGTTTGGTTGGAGTTAACTTGTTGCGGGAAGGTCTTGATTTACCGGAAGTTGAGTTGGTGGCCATTCTGGATGCCGATAAGGAGGGTTTTTTGCGAAGCGAGACGGCGCTTATTCAAACAATTGGACGAGCCGCACGTAATGTCAACGGGCGGGTAATTTTGTATGCAGATGCGATGACGAAGGCGCTTACCTACGCGATTAACGAAACCAATCGCCGCCGCGAGCTACAACTTGCCTACAACCAAACCCACAAAATCACACCGACCACCATCACTAAAGCAGTCAAATCAATTGCTGATCAACTGCGAACCCAGCATGATGAGACGGTTGATTCACTTCTTAAAGTTGATGCCGCCCTTTACGCCGCCAATCCTAAAAAAGTCCTCAAAGAAAAACGCCAACAAATGGCAGAAGCAGTGGCGATTCTTGATTTTGAAACAGCTGCCATCATTAGAGACGAAATTCTTTACTTGGAGGGTGGACAAAAGGGTAAAAATAAGATTTTTCCCAAGCGCCGTTAATAACTTGCCGTTAAATTAAATTTAACAAGCTATACTGTAGCTAGTATGAATTTAGAAGAGGGTGTAAAAAAACTCGCCTCAGAGAAGCGTGTTAGTAGAAAAAAAATCCCGACAGCGGGGAAGGGAGTTGTTTTGCCTAAAGCTAAAGCAATCCCTGATAAAAAAACTCCAGTAGCAACTTCTAAAGCTATTAGAAAATCCAGTCCTGCCAAAGTGACTAGCCGCTCGGTGTTGTCTGTTAAAGCTAAGTTGGCAAAGTTAAAAGAAGCAACAGAAGAAGACACAGTCACCCTGATTCAAGGTGCGCCGAGTCTGCGCTTGCAAGAAAAATTAGCTTTATATCAAGATTGGTACCAGAAAAATGCTCCCCTGGTCGCTGGTCGTGTCGCGTATGGTTTTGGGTACTTTTTCATTGTGTCGGGTTTATTCTCGGCGTTGTTGGTAAGTGCACAGTTAGCACATCCGGATAGGTCAATGTTGGCTTCGGTGCATTGTTCGGTTGGTGGTTTAACCAATACTGGTTTTGTTTGTCCCGATGATGACGATGATAAATCTGGCACAACTACTCCGGGGTTGGTAAATCCGCCGTCTAACCCACCGGCGCCAATAGCCGTTGAGTTTTTTCCTTTGCCAGCGATTGAGTCAAATCGTGATACAGAGTTAGTAATTCGGATACTAAATTACTCTACACAAAAGACTAAGTTGCGTTCACTGACGACTGGTCAGGTTATTAATCTTGAACCTCTACATATAAGTGGTGACGGAATGCACACGTTTTTATTACCGACGAGTACTCTAAGTCCGGGTAGTTATCAGGTGCTAGTAAAGGTAGTGGGTTTAACGGAGACGTTGCGATCTGAGTATCTGGGTACAGTTTTTACTGTACCTCTACCTGTTATAGATGGCGGTTTGCAAAGTGGTACCTCACCTAGTCAAAACCCTTCGCCAAACGCCACCACGACCAACGTCACAAACCCACCAGCCCCAAGTCCAAAACCAGATTCTCTTAGCACAACTTCACCAAACCAGCAACCAACCCCAATTTCCGCTCAGCCGCCAGCCACCATTACTGAAAAACCAGAAGAGGTAGTAGTACCGCCCTTGCCAGATAGACCAACTCCCGAACCAGAAGAATTAGTTGATGAACGCTTAAAATTGTCTTTGAGTGCCGGAGTATTGCCACAACAGTATCGTCTTTTAATTGAATCAACCAACCGTTATGATGTGATTGAAGTTTACGCGCGTCGCCAGAACGCCACGATGCCCCAATTTTTAGGGCGGGCGGTCAGGACTTCAGAAAACTGGCTTTATTGGCTAGACGCCAGTTCATTGCCGGTGGGTAGGTACAAACTAGTAGCGCACGCTTATTCAGAACGCCAATTAAAACAAAGCGTGGAAATTGATTTTGTCATTGAACCCAGACAAACCACCCGAATACCCAATCAGGTAATTATTGAAGAAGCGGAAGAAACCAGGGTGACAGAACGTTCTCTAATTCCAGCGAAAGCGGAAGAACGTACTCCGGCAACTGCCGAGTCCGACCAGTCTGGTACAGACGAAGAACCCGGCATTGCCAAACAAGCAATTCCAGAACGTGTCCTGCTTCAACACCGTGAGGGGTTAAATGATTTGTTGTCTAGATATGCCACGGCTCGGCAATCACAGGATCCAATGCTACTTAGATTGGCAGAGGTAGCGATTGATGAAAAAATCTACGCAATTTTAGCTGAAGATGCCAAAGACCCAGAAACCGATTACGATGTCTACACCTTAGAGCGGTCGCTGCGGGAACAGATTATAGTTGTGCAAGAGCGAATTAAACAAGTGCAAGAATTAAGACGGGAACGCACGGGCGAAGCTGGTTTAAGAGATAGTGACAATGATGGCATCTCAGATAATGATGAAGCTGTACTCTATGAAACCGACCCAACAAATCCTGACACTGACAACGATGGAGTTACCGATGGGATTGAAGTGATGGGTGGCTTTAATCCGCTCGATGCTTCCCCGGAAGCGATTATCAGATTTAACGAACCTCAGGCCGTAGAATATGTTGATGATACTATTCTTTCCATTAGTTCAGTTGCACCGTTGTTGTTGCACGAAGCTGATTCGGAAGTACCGATTGTCCAATCTCATATCACCGGCTTTGGTTTGCCAAATAGTTTTGTAACGCTATTCATTTTTAGCGAACCTATAGTGGTAACCGTCAGAACGAATGATGATGGCAGTTTTTCTTACACCTTAGAAAAAGAATTAGCAGATGGCGAACATACAGTTTATGCGGCCCTCACTGACAACCGCGGTCAGATTGTGGTGAGAAGCACCGCCTTTAGTTTTGTGAAGACCGCTGAGGCCTTCACTTATGTGGGTGAGGATAACAATGCCGAAATAATTACCGCGACCGGACCAACCACTATCAGTGCTCCGTATAATTTGGCGGCGGCCTTAGGGGTAGTGTCGTTTGGTTTAATTTTGCTGATGCTTGGTTACACGAGTCGAAGACCGAGACCAGACGAAATTTTGCCTAAGTCTTAAAGTTGGTATGAGAGCATTAATTAAACAAGGTTGGCAAGTCGTAACCACCGACAGTCGGTTTTGGATTATTGTTTTTTTGCTGGTAATTTTTCCAGCTTTTTTCGTTTACTTGTATACAGTCGAGGCAAATATCCGCGAGGCCAATCTTGCTTCAGTACTGAGACAAAAAGTATCAGTTGTTCACACCGCGGTCGCCGCCCTCATCGAAACCCAAAGTGCGCCTGAACAATTTTTTAAAATTTTAGCCGATAACCAAACAGACTTACGTGAGCTTCAAATTGTGTCTGAAAATAATGGCGTTTTTACAGTCACTTACGATGCGTTGGGTGGGGAAGTCGGTCGGGTAATCACGCAGACGCAACCTTTTATAATGTCAAAAATGACTCCTGGTGTTAGTTACACTTTTCCTTACCACAGTTTTGGCGTTAATAAAGAACAATCCTTTCGGAGTATCGTTTTACCGGACGGATCCTCAGCTTTTATTTTTTCGGAGCATGATTTTACTGATTACTACGAATTATTTGCCGTCAGAGAAATGCGTCTGCAATTTACGCTGATTATAATTTACCTATTCCTGATACTGTTGGCTTACTGGGTAGCTAGACAAAAGAATTTTGCAACTTTGTATGCAGCGGAAGTAGCAAAGAGGCAAGAACACGATACGTTTATGAATAGTATGGTGCACGAGTTAAGAGCACCCCTAACCGCCTTGCGGGGTTACGCGAGCTTGATTGAAGAATCGCCAAACATCGGAGAAACCGAACGTACTTTTGCCACCAGAACAAAAGACTCAGCAGCCCGGCTGATTGTTTTGATAAATGATCTTTTGGAAGTGGCACGCATTCAATCGGGAAAACTGTCTGTGACGCTGGCGGATTTAAACTTAATGGAATTGTTGGATGGGGTAGTGGAGAGTTCCTTGCCGTTGGCTAAGAAGCAGGGTTTGGAGATTAGAACTGATTGGCAAGGAAAATCCATAAATATCAAATCTGACTCAAAACGCCTCAGTCAAGTCATTACCAATTTAATTTCTAACGCCATAAAATATACCGAAAAAGGAACGATTACTGTTTCGGTGAAAGAAAGTTTTGGCGCTGTTGTCATCGCGGTCTCTGACACGGGGGTAGGTATCAGCGCCGAGGATCAGAAAAAACTGTTCGCCCCCTTTGTGCGGGTGGGAACAGCAACACAAAGCAACACGGTGACGGGGTCGGGCTTGGGTATGTGGGTTACCAAAAGACTGGTGGAACAATTGGGTGGTACAGTGTCTCTAGAATCAATTCAAGGGATTGGGACGCACGTGCGAGTGGCCTTGCCTAAAAGCGGACCAAAGTGAAAAATCACCCGCCAACCCTTCCCCAGGGTTAATCCTAGGAAAGTGCGCAAGGTGGCTGGATGGTGGGTGTAAAAAGTCAATTTGGCAGTTTGCCATAAAATCATTATACTAGGCAGTTATCTATGATAAAAAAATCAGCCAAACAAAACAGTGAAACCAAGACGACTTGGCAATCAGACACTACACCAACGGCTTCTGGCAAAATTGTTATTCGGGGCGCGAGAACCCACAATCTAAAAAATATTGACGTAGAAATGCCGCGCGGGGCGCTGATTGCTATTACTGGACCATCGGGCTCGGGGAAATCTTCGTTGGCGTTTGATACGATTTTTGCTGAAGGACAACGACGTTATGTTGAATCGCTGTCGCCCTATGCTCGACAGTTTTTAAACAAATTACAGAAACCAGATGTAGACGAAATTACTGGCTTGTCACCAGCTATTTCAATTGATCAAAAATCAGCTTCCCGCAACCCGCGCTCGACCGTAGCTACTATT
This sequence comes from Patescibacteria group bacterium UBA661, assembly GCA_002299465.1. Taxonomy (GTDB): domain Bacteria; phylum Patescibacteriota; class Minisyncoccia; order Phycocordibacterales; family UBA918; genus OLB19. The sequence goes on along the minus strand of DBNX01000032.1, from coordinate 7,036 downwards.
ACCGAAATCTATGACTACTTGCGTATACTTTACGCTCGAGTTGGACAACCGTATTGTCTTGATGTGGATGTGCCGATTCAGAAAATGTCCCAAGATGAGATTCTTAATTTGATCCTTAACTCGATTGAGCAACGTGAGGTTAAAGAAGCTACAAAAAAACAAACCCAAAAAGTGCTTGGCATTGAAGTCTCAAAGGGTCGGGTGGCTATCTTTGCACCGGTGGTGGTGGGTAGAAAAGGTGAGTATTACCAACTTCTTTACGATTTGTTGGGTAAGGGTTTTGAAACTGTAAAAATTGACGGCGAGACAAAACAACTGCGTGAAAAAATTATCCTCACCAAAACCAAACGTCACGATATTGATGTTTTGATTGATGAGATTTATGTGAGTGAATTTACTGATGATCCGAAAGGTTCTCGAGAACGTCTGTCGGAAGCGGTAGAAATCGCCCTGCATGAAGCTAATGGTCTAGTAAAAATTGAAAGCCCAGACAATAGCGTCAGAACTCTTTCTGCTAAGTTTATTTGTCCGATTGACGGCTCGTCTTTTCCGGAAGTGGAGCCGCGACTTTTTTCTTTCAACTCACCTTACGGGGCTTGTCCGGAGTGTAACGGTCTAGGAGTGGTCGGCATTTTTCAGTCCGATGAATGTCCGACTTGTAAAGGAGCGCGGTTGCGTAAAGAGGCGATGCGTGTGTACCTAGGCGGCGATGGTGTAAAAAATCTAGGCATAAACATTGTGGATTTTACAGAGATGACAGTGACGGAAGCGGCGACTTTTATTGCTAGTCTTAAATTGTCAAAAAAACAACAAGACATTGCTTGGCCGGCCTTGCGGGAAATCATCGAACGTCTTGATTTTATGAAAAATGTCGGGATTGAATATCTGACTTTGAATCGCCGCGCCAACACTCTTTCGGGCGGCGAAGCACAACGAATTCGTCTAGCTTCACAACTCGGTTCGGGTTTGGTGGGAGCTCTCTATGTTTTAGACGAGCCAACAATTGGCTTGCATCAACGTGATAATGATCGCCTCATCAAAACCCTTACTGATTTGCGAGATCTGGGCAATACCATCATTGTGGTTGAGCACGACGAAGATACAATTCTCACTTCTGACTATTTGATTGACATTGGACCGGGGGCGGGGGTGCATGGGGGTGAAGTGATTGTGTCAGATTATTTACAAAAATTATTGGCTAATCCCAAAAATGAATCAGGGTCGGTAACTCTCGATTATCTGCGAGGAACTAAAGCAATCGCGGTGCCACCAAGGCGCACGGGTGAAAAAGGATCTATCAAGATTCGCGGCGGTAAGGCTTTCAACATCACCAATCTTAATATCGATATCCCGCTCGGTCGATTGATTTGTGTGACAGGAGTATCGGGGTCGGGAAAGTCAACTCTGATGTATCAAATTATTGATAAAAACTTGAAATCTCGTCTGGAAAAACGCTACCGCACTCCGCACACTTACAACTGTACAACTTTTACTGGAACTGAATACTTGGGACGGTCTTGTTTAATCGACCAATCGCCCATTGGTCGAACGCCACGTAGTAATCCCGCTACTTACACAGGAGCATTTGGGCATATTCGTGATTTATTCGCAGCTACTGGTGAAGCTCGGGCGCGGGGTTGGAAGCCGGGACGCTTTAGTTTCAATGTTAAAGGGGGGCGGTGTGAAGCGTGTCAGGGTAATGGCGAGATCGCGGTGGAAATGCATTTTTTGCCGACAGTCTATGTGACTTGTGATATTTGTGACGGCAAAAGATTTACCAAAGAAACTTTGGAGGTTACTTACCGTAAAAAGAATATCCACGAAGTTTTGCAAATGACAATCGAAGAGGCGTACCAATTTTTTAGCGATGTGCCAGCGATTGAGGAAAGATTAAAAACGCTTTTAGACGTAGGGTTAAGTTATCTAGAATTAGGACAAAGTGCCACCACGCTCTCGGGTGGAGAAGCGCAGCGGGTGAAAATTGCTTCCGAACTTTACAAACCACACACCCAAAAAACAATTTATTTGCTTGATGAGCCGACCATCGGTCTGCATTATGAGGATGTAAAGAAGTTGATTGAGATTTTGCAGCAGTTGGTGGATAGGGGTAACACCGTTATGGTGATTGAACACAATTTAGATTTGATTAAATGCGCGGATTACATAATTGATATTGGTCCAGAGGGTGGTGCGGGGGGTGGGCGCGTTGTCGCCAAAGGTACTCCCGAGGAAGTAGCAGAAAATGACAAATCATACACTGGGCAATATCTACGTGCCGCGCTGACACGCCATGGAAAAGTCAGATTTCCTAAAACTTAAAATCCCCGAGACAGCTGGTGTTTATTATTTTCTTTCACCAGCCAAACGAATACTTTACATTGGTAAGGCTACTTCTTTACGCTCGCGTTTGAAAAGTTATTTTTCACCGGATTTGTCTAGTCAGCGTTCGGTTTTGATTGCAAAGATGGTACGTGAAGCTATGACCATCGACTGGACTACCACCGAAAGTGTTCTTGAGGCACTGATTCTTGAGACTAACTTAATCCGAACACACAAACCTAAATTCAACACACGCAGTAAAGATGACAAAACCTACAACCACTTGATAATCACTAAAGAGGAGTGGCCCAGAGTGTTGGTGGTAAGAGGTAAGGACTTGACTGAGCTCTACCCACCAGCGGCTATCAAACATCACTTCGGACCATTCCCCAGTGGACTTTTACTTAAAGACGCCCTCAGAATTATCCAAAAAATATTTCGTTATTACGATACCAAAAAACCAATTGGTAGCGAGCGGTCCAAGATTGTTAGAGGCAAGATTGATTTTAATCGACAACTCGGTCTTTATCCGAACACGGTAGATAAAAATGCCTACCGCCGCACCATTCGCCATTTGGCTTTATTTTTCTCCGGCAAAAAACAGGCGGTGATTGAAGATTTGAAACGAGCAATGCTTAAGGCGGCTAAGGCAGAACGCTTTGAAGAAGCTGGTCAAATTAAACGTCAGATTTTTTCGCTACAACACATTGAAGATATTGCCCTCATAAAACACGAGCGAGCGCAATTTGCCGACCGGGAATCATTCCGGATCGAGGCCTACGATGTTGCTCATTTTCTCGGTGCTGCGATGGTGGGGGCGTTGGTGGTTATAGAAAATGGGGAACCAAAAAAATCCGAATATCGTAAATTCAAAATCAATACAGTCACTATCGCCAACGACCCAGCTGCCTTACGGGAAATGCTCCAGCGTCGTGTAGAACACTCAGAGTGGGCGTCACCACAATTGGTAGTGGTGGATGGTAATGAAGTCCAGAAACGTCAAGCGGAACTGGTCTTGCACCAAGCTGGTTATTTAGTGCCAGTAGTAGCGGTGCAAAAAAATCGCCAACACAAACCCGAAAGATTAATTGGTGAGCCAGAGATTATTGCCCGCTACGAACTCCAAATTTTGTTTGCCAACGCCGAAGCACATCGTTTCTCTAATCTTTTTCACCGCCACACCCAACGCAAAAAATCTTTACAGTAAAGTCTGTGTTATGATGTGGGGGTGAGTAATAAACGGGTAACTGTTTTAAGAGGAGGTCCAAGCTCAGAATATGAGGTGTCTCTTAAGACTGGTAAAAATGTCATTAAATCTTTAGAGGAACGAGACTACAACGTAGTTGATGTAATCATCACTAAAAATGGTGAATGGCTTTACCAGGGTGTTGTCAGGAACCCGGAACAACTATTGTTGACTACTGATGTGGTATTCAATGCTTTGCATGGTGAGTTTGGTGAAGATGGGGAAGTGCAGCGCCTACTCGAGAGATACAAAGTCCCCTACACCGGTAGTCGAAGTTTGCCTGCAGCAATTGCTTTCAATAAACATCTAACCAAAGAAACTCTAAAACAACATGGCGTAAAGATGCCTCAGCACCGTGTGGTGACCGTCGCGGATGTGCCCAATATTGATGCGGTGGTGCAAAGTATTGTGGCTGCCCTAGGTCCGTCTTACATAGTTAAGCCATTGGCTAATGGCTCATCGGTGGGAGTTTCGATGGCTAAAGATGAGCTAACACTGAAAGATTCAATCCTGGGTGCTTTACAGGACAACGACTATTTAATGGTGGAAGAATTTGTCACCGGTAGAGAAGCTACTTGTGCAGTTCTTAATAATTTTCGCGACGAAAAGACTTACGTGTTTCCAGTGATTGAAATCATCCCACCCCCGGAAGAACTTTTTTTCACAACGAAAGCAAAGTACGGTGGTGACACCAGAGAAATTTGCCCGGGTAATTTTTCTTATCAAGAAAGAGCGGAATTGGCAGACGTGGCGGCTCATGTACACGAGGTCCTTGGTTTGTCACAGTATTCACGGAGTGATTTTATAATTAAGAATGGAACTCCGTATTTTCTCGAGGTCAACACTCTCCCCGGGCTGACCGCCGAGTCACTCTTTCCCAAGGCAGCGGCGGCTGTCGGCTTGTCGTTTACTGATTTAGTAACGCATTTGGTAGACTCGATTGAACGCTGAGGATAACTTGAATTGTCATTAATCACTAAGGTATAATTTAGACATTATGGAAGGCACAAGACATGAAAAAGTAGCGTTGGTAGTAGTCGCTTATATTATTGGAGCAGTAACAGTGTTTATTGGATCAAGTAGTAATAATCAGATACCGGCAGAGCCAGTATCAGTAGTATCATCGGACCAAGTGGCTTCAGTTATAGCCACTACTCCCGCGGTACGTAATCAGCCAGTTCAATCTAGTATTGCTAGATATGCTGACCGAGTCCTGACGGTAACAACCCCCACTGGAGAAAGAACCCTGAGTTTTTCTGTGGAGGACCCACAAACAATACCAGAGCAGTTCTTAGAACAAGGCGCTCATGTTGGTAATTTAATTTTCCACCCATCAATTACTGATGAATTCATTTTCTTCTGTGAAGAAAAAGTGCTAAATGCCGACACCTGCAATCCTTTTGTCTATGATGTTCTGGCTGATGTCATACACCCACTCCGCCTTAACGGAGAAAGAATTACTTTACTCGTTTCGGCTGCCAGTCAAGCATCATGGTCGTCCAATCGTCTGACAGTCGGGAACGAATCATCAACCGACCCACTGCGACCATGGGCGCTAGGTGTAGCGACCCATTGACATATTGCTGACTTCAATTATCATAGCCCTACTTTCTTTCCGCAACCGGAAAGAATACGGGCCCGTAGCTCATTTGGTAGAGCGCCTCATTTGCACTGAGGAGGCGGGGGGTTCGAATCCTCTCGGGTCCACCAAATTTGATTTGACGAGGAAACAGACACTCGCGCGGCTTCGCCGCGCGCATGGGCGGGCATTTCCGCAAGGAAATGCCACGGCTTTCCGAATTCCCCCACCAGCATTCCCGCCGCTATGCGGCGGTTCGAGCCGATGTCCACAAGAAAATCTTTCATCCCCGAAAGATTTTCTTGTTTAATGAGATTTTCGGCTTGGTTGGCCTCAATAATCCAGTTTCGCATGAGTTCGAGCCAATGATTGCCTTTTCGTTCAAAATCACTCAATTTCTCCTCAAGCGTTCGTTTTTCCGACATCAGCGCGTTCTTGCGCTCGGTATATTCGGACAACTCTAACGCCTCGCCAAGATATGCGTCTGTAAGACGCTCCAAACGCGCTGAAATGGCGAAAATATCAGTTTTGAGATTTTGAACGAAAAGGTCGGACGATTGGCGGGATTCCGTTTGCTCGCTGTCTAAGCGAGCTAAAAATTTGTCCCGCCATTCGTCCGGCAAAGAAACTTTTTGACAAAGCTCTTTTACCTGCTCGGCTAATGCCTCCTCCCGCAAAAAGCGATTTTCAGTGCAGACAATAGTTTTGCTCTTGTGGGTGCAACGATAATAGACGAACTTCAAACCACTTTTCTTGATGTGCCGCTCGGCGGTTATCGCATAGCCACATACCCCACAAGTAGCAAAACCTAAAAACTGAAAATCTTTTGGTCCTCGCTTTTTGCGGGGTTTTCCATTTGCCACCAACGCCACTTGGATTTTGTCAAAAAGTTTCTTTGAAATCATTGGCTTATGCGATCCGGCATGCACCTCGCCTCGGTACTGGAAATGACCGTAGTAAAAAGGGTTAGTCAAAATATGCTCCACCGAAGCCAAGGCGAGGGGCTTGCCGGTCTTGCCAACCAAGCCGACAGAAAACATTTTGCGCTGAATACCAGTGAGTGTGTATTGTCCCGTAGCAAAAGCCCCTAAACACTCCTTTACTTTGCCAAAGGTTTTTCTATCCGGCTCAATCGTTCGCAACCTTGGTTCGTTAAAATAACCGAGAGGGGCTTTTGCCGATAATTCGCCACGGCGTATCTTTTGCCGAATACCGCGCAAAATGTTTTCTCGCAAATTGTCGGTGTAATATTTTGCTTGGCCGAACGCCACAGACAACATGAATTTCCCTTGTGGCGTCGGCTCAAACCAAAATGTAGGGAATTTTAGCGTGGTGATTTTTCCAGTATCAACAAGGTAAATCACTCGCCCACCGTCTACCGAGTTACGCGCCAACCTGTCGGGATTCCACGCTAAAATGCCCTGTGCAGTGCCTTTTTCAATTTCGCCAAGCATTTCGTTAAATACCCCACGACCAGGCTCCTTCGCCGTTTTACTTTCATAATACTCACGAACGACAAATAACCCCTGTTGCTTGGCGAATTCCCGAAGCTCCGTTAGTTGCGCCTCAATACTCAAAACTTGGCGTTCTTCGTCCTCGCTCGATTTTCTACAATAAATAAAATATTTTGTCATAGCTTCGGGAATTAAATTGATAAAGACATTGCACTTACACCGACAATTTGCAATCTCATCAGACATCGGCTCACGCGGGCTTTGCCCGCGTCCCAAATGGAATTTGGGGAACCGCCGCATAGCGGCGGGAATGCTGGCGGGGGAATTCGGAAAGTCGTGGCATTTCCTTGCGGAAATGCCCGCCCACGCGCGCGGCGAAGCCGCGCGAGTGTCTGTTTCCTCGTCAAATCAAATTTGGTGGTCATTGTATCAAAAAGT